>WRCZ01000030.1 GCA_009783685.1 Actinomycetes bacterium | reverse complement strand
CGCCCGCTGCTCGGTCGGCGCCTGCGCGGTGGTCTCGGTCATGGCCGGCCTTCCTTTCGTGGTGGGTGCTCCGGCGCCGGTGGTCCGGCGCGGGGGGTGCGGTCCCGCTCGTCCGTTCGGTCCGTTCGGTCCGTTCGGTCCGCGAGTGAGACTGTGCGGCGGGCCGCCGTCCGGTGTCGATGACCTCTGAGGTCATTGCCACCGCGCACCGGGCTGGGCCAGCCTCGGAGCATGGTCGACGACGAGCCCGTGGGAATGCTGGTGCGGCGCTGGCGCGAACGCCGCCGCCGCTCGCAACTGGACGTCGCCGTGGCGGCGAACCTCTCGACACGGCACCTGAGTTGCATCGAGACCGGACGGGCCATGCCGAGCCGGACCATGATCGAGCGGCTCTGCGACGAGCTGGAGGTGCCGCTGCGGGAGCGCAACGCCCTCCATCTGGCGGCCGGCTTCGCCCCCGCCCACCCCGAGCGGCCGCTGGCCGGTCTCGGCGCGGCCAGGGACGCCGTGCACGCCGTGCTCTCCGGTCACGAGCCCAACCCGGCGATGGCCGTCAACGTGCGGTGGGAGCTGCTCGCCGCCAACCGGGCGGCCGGCGCGTTCCTGGAGGGCCTGCCGCCGGCCCTGTGCGCGCCGCCCGTCAACGTGCTCCGCGCCACCCTGCATCCCGACGGGCTCTCCCGGCGGATCGTCAACCGGGCGCAGTGGCACGGCCACGTCCTGCGCCGCGTCCGCCGCCAGCTCGCCCGGACCGGCGCCGCGGGCCTGGCCGGCCTGCTCGCCGAACTCGAGTCGTACCCGGTCGCGGCGGACGGCGTCCGCGACCGCGCCGGCCGTGGCGACGGGAACAGCACGGGGCCCGTCAACGACCTGGCGATGCCGCTGCGGCTGGCGACCGACCACGGCGAACTCGCCCTGCTCTACACCACCACCGTCTTCGGCTCCCCGCGCGACGTCACCCTGGACGAGATCGCCCTGGAGGCCTTCTTCCCGGCCGACGCCGCAACGGCGGAGCTACTCCGGTCCCTCTCCCCCGCGACGCCCCCCGCGCCGGCGCCCGCGGGCGTGCCCTGCCCGCGTCCCTGCTGCGCTCCGGGACGCGGGGTGTCGCACGACGCGGGTGACGGGCCGCCCGTGGCAGTCTCTCCCTGAGCACCGCGCGGCCGAGCGCCCGCCCGGCCGACGGAGGGAGGCACCGTGCGTCTGCTGCTGACCACCGACACCCACGTGCCCAAGCGGGCCCGGCACCTGCCGGCCGAGCTGCTGGCCGCGATCGACGCGGCCGACGTCGTCTTCCACGCGGGCGACTGGGTGGACGAGGCCACCCTCGACCTGCTGGCCGCCCGCTCCCGCCGGCTGGTCGCGGTGTACGGCAACAACGACGGCCCGGGGCTGCGGGCCCGGCTGCCGGAGGTGGCCACGGCCGAAGTGGCGGGCGTGCGGTTCGCGGTGGTGCACGAGACCGGCCAGGCCCGCGGGCGCGACGAGCGCTGCGCACGGCAGTTCGCCGACGCCGACGTCCTGGTCTTCGGGCACAGCCACATCCCGTGGGACACCACGGCTCCCGGCGGCCTGCGGCTGCTCAACCCCGGCTCGCCGACCGACCGCAGGCGCCAGCCGCACTGCACGTACATGACCGCGGTCGCCCGCGCCGGGGAGCTCACCGACGTCACCCTGCACCGGCTGCCGCCCCGCGGCGCCGCAGACGGCGTGCAGGTCCGGTGAAAGACGCCGGGTCAGGAGCCGCCGCGGGCATCGAGCGGCGCCCCCGCGGGTAGCGATGGGTGACGTGGATGACCTGAACGACGCGAACGACACGAAGGACCCGAACCAGCCGGCGCGGAAGGCGGGGCAGGCCGGTTCGCCCCTGCCCGAGCGGCCCGGCGACGAGGGCGGCACGCCGCAGGACGCGCAGGTCGTGGTGGTGGGTGCGGGCCCTGCCGGGTCGAGTGCCGCCTTCCACCTGGCGCGTGCCGGTGTGGACGTGCTGCTGCTGGAGAAGGACGAGTTCCCCCGCGAGAAGGTGTGCGGGGACGGGCTCACGCCGCGCGGCGTGCACCAGCTCATACGGATGGGCGTCGACATCGGCGGCGACGGGTGGCACCGTTCGCGCGGTATGCGCTGGGTGTGCGGTGACCGGGACGTGTACATCGACTGGCCCGGCCTGGCCCGGCTGCCGGACTTCGGACTGACCCGCACCCGCCACGACTTCGACGAGATCCTGGCCCGGCACGCGCAGGCCGCAGGCGCCCGCCTGCACACCGGGGTGAAGGTCACCGGCCCGCTCACCGACCGCACCGGCCGCGTGGTCGGCGTCCGCGCGGTCGCCGGCCCCGACGCCCGGCCGGTCGAGCACCGGGCGCCGCTGGTGATCGCGGCGGACGGCGCCTCGGCGCGCCTGGCCGTCGCGCTGGGCGCGCACCGCGACAAGGCCCGTCCGATGGGCACCGCGGTCCGCCGCTACTACCGCAGCCCCGAGCGCTCGCGCGAGGAGTACCTGGAGCTGTGGGCCGACCTGCCGCACCCCTCGACCGGGGACCGGCTGCCGGGCTACGGCTGGATCTTCCCGCTGGGTGACGGCCGGGTGAACGTCGGCCTGGGCCTGCTCACCCGCCACCGCGGGAACTCCCCCGACCTGCGCGGGGCGCTGGGCGCGTGGCTGGAGCGGACCCCGTCCGAGTGGGGCCTGGACGACGACGGCGCGGACGGGCCGCTGCGCAGCGCCGCGCTGCCGATGGGCCTCAACCGCCGTCCCCAGTACGGCCGCGGCCTGCTGCTGGTCGGCGACAGCGCCGGCACCATCAGCCCGTGGAGCGGTGAGGGCATCTGCCAGGCCATGGAGTCCGGCGAGGCGGCGGCCGCGGCCGTGGCACTGGCGCTGAGCCGTCCGGCGGGGCCGGCCCGCGAGCGCGCGCTGCAGAACTACCCGGCGGAGCTGAACCGCCTGTGGGGCCGCTACTACCGGCTGGGCAACTTCACCGCGACCTACATCCTCAGCCGCTCGGGCTTCCAGCCCGTGCTGCAGCGGATCATCGACCGCCCCTTCCTCGTCAACGGCCTCGCGCGCCTGCTCACCAACCTGACCGACGACCCCTCCCACGACGCCATCGACCACATCCTCAACACCCTCGTGCGCATCACCCCCGCTCCGGCCCGCGGCCGTTGACGGCACGCACGGCGGCCGCGGGGCCCTGCTCAGGGACCCGCGGCCGCCGGCGGCGCCGGTCAGCCGATCACGGCGTCGAACAGGTGCATGCCCGGGAGTTGGGGCAGGGTGACGTAGGCGACCTGCTTGCCCGCGGTGAGCGGCAGCGACGTCGCGTACACGCTGACCTGGTGCGGGCCGTTGCCCGTGGGCGGCTGGTTCCAGTTCGCCGTGGTGGCGACCAGGGTGTCCCCGGCGGCGGGCGCGTTGACCCACCAGTCGGCCAGGGTGACGGTGGCGGTGGACGTCGTGCCGTCGGTGTAGGTGACGGTGAAGTCGCCGCTCTGGGTTCCGGGTCCGCCCGCGCCCAGCAGGCTGAGCGTGGTCCCGCTGCCGGACAGGGGGATCACCTGGCCCTGCGTGGCGATGTTGTCGGGCGTGCCGGGGGCCACGTCCGGCCAGGTGAAGGCGGCGGGGCCCGCGGTGACGGGCCGCCCCGGCGCGATGCCGA
The DNA here is from genome assembly GCA_009783685.1 of Actinomycetes bacterium. Taxonomy (GTDB): domain Bacteria; phylum Actinomycetota; class Actinomycetes; order Streptomycetales; family Streptomycetaceae; genus Actinacidiphila. The sequence continues at coordinate 16,307 of WRCZ01000030.1, read as the reverse complement.
CGGCGGCGAGCTGCTGCGCCGAGTAGCTGTAGCCGGAGCCGTCGAAGTTCGCCGAGCCCGGGTCGGAGTCGTCGCTGATGCCGGTGTTGTCGAACGCCGCCGACCAACTGGTGTAAGGCGTCGTGACGTTGCTGACCGCCTGGGTGACCTTGCCGTGCCCGACCTTCTCCTCGTCGAACGCCGCGTCCAGGGTCACCTGACGGGATCCGGGGGCGGTCGCGGCCGGCGGCGTCACCGTGAACGCCAGGTGGGTGGTGGACCCGGGCGCGGCCTGCGGGAGGCGGATGGTCGCCGGGTCGACGGTCCAGCCGGCCGGGACGCCGGGCGTGACGGCGACGTTCCGCACGGGCACGTCGGCGTCGTTGACGAACGTGCCGGTCACCTGGAACGGCCGGGCCGGCACGATGGACGGCGCGTTCAGCGTGACGCCCTGCGAGCCGTAGGAGCGGACGACGCGCACCGAGCCGCGGGCCGGCAGGTCCTGCGAGGAGTCCCCGACCATCAGGCCGTAGACACCGTCCGCGACCTGCCAGGTGCGGGTGGTCTCGTTCCAGGTGCGGAAGTCCGAGGCGGGGACGTCGAAGGTGACCTTGCGGGTCTGCCCGGGAGCGAGCGCGACCTTCTGGAACTCCTTGAGCTGGCTGGGCGGTTCGCCGGTCGTCGCGGGGTCGCGCACGTAGAGCTGGACGACGTCGGAGCCGGCCCGCCGGCCGGTGTTGGTGACGTCGACGCTGGCCTTGACGGTGCCGAGCGAGGTGGTGGCCGGTGCGGAGACCTTGAAGTCGCCGATGCGGAACGAGGTGTAGGACAGGCCGTACCCGAACGCGAACAGCGGGTCGATGTGCCGGTCGTCGTACCAGCGGTAGCCGACGTCCAGGCCCTCGGAGTACTGCACCTTGCCGCCGGAGCCCGGCCATTGGGCGGTGGTGGCGGCCGGTACGTCGCGCAGGCTCTTCGGGAACGTCACGGGCAGCTTGCCGGACGGGTTCACGTCGCCGAACAGCAGGGCCGCGATGGCGCTGCCGTCCTCCTGGCCCGGGTACCACGCCTCGAACACGCCCTGCACCGAGTCCAGCCAGGGCATGGTGACCGCGGAGCCGGTGTTGAGCACGACCACGGTGTGCGGGTTGACCGCGGCGACGTCCTGGATCAGCGTGTTCTCCTCGGCCGGCAGGTCGATGTCCGCGAGGTCGCTGCCCTCGCCCTCGAAGTCGCTGGCGAACACCACTGCCACGTCGGAGGACTTGGCGACGTCGACGGCCTGCTGGAGCGGGCTGCTGGGGCCGCCGGGCGGCTGCCAGCCCAGGTCGAGCATCGAGCCGCCGCCGTCCTGGTAGTAGTCGACCTCGATGCTCACCGGCCGGCCGGCGGTCAGCGTGACGGTGCCGGTCTCGGTGGTGCCGCCCTGGTCGCGCCAGTTGTCGATGATCTGGTGGCCGTCGACGAGCAGCCGGCTGCCGTCGTCGCTGGTGACCGAGAAGGTGTACGTGCCGGTGGACGGCGGGGTGAGGGTGCCGGTGTACTTCGCGGACCACTGGCCGGCAGGGACCGACGGCGCCGGGGGACTGCCGTTCCAGTCGTAGTCGAGAAGTTCGGTGTCGCGGGTGGCTATCGGGTCGCCCGACAGCGTCATGCCCCGGTAGTAGGTGCCGGTCAGTCCCGCGCCGGTCCCGGAGCTGGGGGTGAGCACCGAGGACGGCACCGTCGGCAGGGCGCCGTAGGGGCTGTCGCCCGCCGCGTACCGCACGGTGGTGTTCTTCCCGGCGCGCGCGGCGATGCCCTGGTAGGGCGTGACGACGGAGTCGGCGGCGACGGCGGCGGAACCGCCGCCGGTGGTGAGGGCCTCGTTGCCGGCGTCCCTGCCGATGACGGCGATCGACGACGTCGCGTCCGGGGACAGCGGCAGCAGGCCGCCGCCGTTCTTCAGCAGTACGGTCCCGTCCTCGGCGACCTTCCTGGCGACGGCGGCGTGCTCGGGCGTGGTGACCACCGAACTCGGCGTGCCGGTGGGCGGCTTGGTGAACAGGTGGTACTGGAACATGGCGGTGAGGACGGGCCGCACCAGGTCGTCGACGGTGTCCAGGGAGACCTGGCCGTTCTGCACGGTCTGCTTCAACGGCGCGCCGTAGTACGCGTCGCCGGGCATCTCCATGTTCATCCGCGCCTGCGCGGAGGGGACCGTGGAGTGGGTGGCGCCCCAGTCGGAGGTGACGAAGCCCTGGTATCCCCACTGGTCCCGCAGGACCTGCTTCATGATGTACGGGTCCTGGCAGGCCGGTTGGCCGTTGATGAAGCTGTACGAGCACATCAGCGAGGCCGGGTGGGCCTGCTTGACGACGGTCTCGAACTGGGAGAGGTAGATCTCCTGCTCGACGCGCTGGTCGATGATCGCGTCGTCGTCGGAGTTGTTGCGGTTGGCCTCCTGGTTGTAGACGGCCCAGTGCTTGAGCTGCGCCATCTCCCCGGTGCCCTGGATGCCGGAGACGTCGGCGGATCCGATCTGCCCGGCCAGATAGGGGTCTTCGCCGTAGCTCTCGAAGGCCCGTCCCCAGCGCGGGTCGCGGACGATGTTCACCGTCGGCCCGAGGTCGACGTCGTCGCCCTTGCCCCACTGCTCGCTGCCGACGACGCTGCCGTACTGCCGGGCGAGATCGGAGTCCCAGGTCGCCGCGTCCGCCACCGGCGCGGGCAGTTGGGTGACGCCGGTCATCTGGTGCCCGACCCCGGCGGGCGAGTCGTCCAGGGTCAGCCGGGGGATGCACAGCCGCGGCACGGCCGGCACCGTCCCGGCGTAGGCGCTGCTGTTGTCCCCGTGCAGCTCGCCCAGTTTCTCGTCCAGCGTCATCAGGCCGAGCACCTGGTCGACGCGCTGGTCCACCGGCGCGGTCGAGGTGACCCACGGGCAGTCGGACGACGGTGCGGCGGCCGGCGCGGCATGCGACGACCCCGCCTGTGACAGGACGAGAACTGACGCTACAGCAACGGTCAACGCATGAATTCGTCTGCGACGATAACGCCGCGAAAGGGTACGCATCGCTCGAACTCCTCAGCCTCTGCGGTCGAGTTAGACATCGTTGTCGAGGTGGGACGGGGAACGTCGCGGGACGGCGCCTTTCCCCGAGGAACGATCAGGGTGGGACTCAATCTGCCGCCTACCGAAGGAAACCCGTACACTGCCCGGCATGGACAGCAACGGCTCGGGTGCGCTCTCCGCGCGTCGCAAGCGCACACGCGATCAGGTCCTCGCGATACTGGCGCAGCACAGCAGCGGGTTGACCAGGGCGAGTCTGAGCCGGATCACCGGGCTGTCGGCGAGCGCGATCAGCGACTGCGTGTCCAGCCTGCGGTCCAGCGGGCTGGTGGTGGAGTCCTCCGCCACGCTGCAGAACACCTCGGGCCGGGGCCGCCGGGCGACGGTCATCAGCCTGGTGAACGACGAAGGCGTGGTCGTCGGCATCGACTTCGGCCACTCGCACGTGACGGCGGCCGCGGCCACCACGTCCGGCGAGGTGCTGTACCGCTGCGCCGACACCCTCGACGTCGACCACCGCCCGGGTCCCGCCATGGACCTGGCCGCCGACCTGGCGCGGAGGTGTGTGGAGCGCAGCGGCCACTCCCTGGACGACGTGCTCGGCATCGCGGCCGGCATCCCCGGCCCGCTGGACATCCGCACCCAGGTGGTGCGCCCGCCGACGATCCTCGCCGACTGGGTGGGGCTGGCCCCCGCCGCCGAACTCGCCCGCAGGCTCGGGCATCCGGTGTCGATCGGCAACGACGCCGACATGGGCGCGCGCGGCGAGCAGGCGTACGGCGCGGCCCGCGGTCTCGAGGACTTCCTGTACATCAAGGCCTCCCACGGCATAGGAGCCGGCATCGTGATCGGCGGCCGGCCGTACCGCGGCGCGACCGGGATGGCCGGCGAGATCGGGCACACGCAGATCCCCGACGCCGCCAACTGGTGCCGCTGCGGCAGCCGCGGCTGTCTGGAGACCGTGGTCTCCATCAGCAGCGTCCGCCGGCAGCTCGCGCACGTCCTCGCCACGCACGAGGCCGCGCTCGACGAGAGCGCCGTGCCGCCGCTGTCGCAGCTGAGCGACAACCCGGCCGCGGCGCGGGTGCTGAGCGAGGCGGGGCGGACCGTCGGCCGGGTCCTCGCCGGGCTGGTCAACTGCCTCAACCCCTCCGCTCTGGTGCTGGGCGGCGAACTGGGCACAGCCGGCGAGCCGTTCGCGGCCGGAATCCGCGACTCGGTGGCCCGCTACGCCCAGCCGGCCAGCGCCCAGGCCGCCGAGGTGATCACCGGCCGGCTCGGGTCCGAGGCCGAGGTGCGGGGCGCCATCGCCGCCGCCGTCGCCGCCACCAGGACGCGGCGCACGAGCGCTTCCTGACGCGGCGGCGAGGCGCCCCGGCACCGCCGGCTCAGCCGCCGGCGGCGTGGAACTCGACCCAGTCGAGGTTGATCCGCCCGCTGTCGCCGGCCCCCATGGAGAGGGTGACGACCGGGTGGCTGCCGCTGACCGGGATGTCGTCGACGGTGACCGTGCCCCAGCTGTCCCAGCTGTCGGAGACCTTGGGGAAGCTCACCTGGCGCACCGCGTGGCCGTCGACCGACAGCGTCATCGTGCGGGCGTCGCCGTTGGCGTTGGCGTAGCGCAGCGTCAGCGAGCCGGTGCCGGGCGCGGAGGTGGCCCGGTGCAGGGTGTACGAGGATGCCGCGCCCTCGGACCAGATGCCGTCGATGAAGGCCCGGCCGCTGTAGCCGGTGTGGTTGACGTTGGTCTTCGCGCCCCCGGTGTTGAGCGCGTCCTCCGCCTCGATGTGCCCGGGGTCGGGGCAGCCGTGGAGGGCGGGCGTGCCGGCGGTGTCGGGGCACCGGTCGAGGGAGTCGCGGACGCCGTCGCCGTCCCTGTCCTGGTCGACCGCGCCGGTCAGGGTGACCTCGACGGTGTGGCTGCCGGTGAGCGACGCCGGGATGGCGGCGGCGTGCTGGGGCCTGCCGTCCAGGGTGATCGACCGGATCCTGGTGCCGGCGCCGTGCAGGGCGATGTCCAGGGTCGCGTCGCGGTAGTGCAGGCCGTGCAGGGTGACGTCGCCCCATCCGGCGGGCAGCGTGGGCGCGAGGGTCAGGGATTCGTCGCCGAAGCCGAGTCCGAAGACCCCGGAGTCGATCATGTCGAGGAAGGCGGTGGCCGACCATGTCTGGTCGGGCTGCGATCCCCAGTGGAACTTCACGTCGTCGCCCAGCCGCTGGTAGCCGCCGTCGACCACGCCGGTGTGGCCGTTGTAGATCTCCCAGAACCCGCTGTTGCCCTGGGCGAGACGGGCCAGGCGCGCGGTCTCCGACGCGAAGGCGGACTGGGCGCCCTGCCGGGCCAGCGCCTTGGCCCACAGGCCCTGGACGACGGGCCACACGATCGCGTTGTGACGGCCGGGCTGGTCGTCGGAGTAGCGCGCCCAGTTCGGGTAGGTGTCGGGCATGCCCCAGGTCATCTCGGTGGCGTGCGCGAGGATCGACCGGGCCTGGGCGGGGTTGGCGATGCCGAAGATCAGCGCGAACGCGAGGCCGGTGCCCTCCTGGTAGGCGCCGGTGGTGCCGTCCGCCAGCAGCATGTAGTTGTACAGGCCGGTCTTCTGGTTCCAGAAGTGCTTGTTGATGGCCGACTTCAGCGCCTGGGCCCTGGACCGGTAGGCCGAGACCTGCGCGGCGGGCAGACCGAGCCTGCCGGCCATGTTCGCCAGGTTGGTGTAGGCGGCGTAGTAGACCTCGTTGGTGCTGAGGAACATCCCGGTCGCCACGCCGGGCCACGGCATGGAGCCGGTGCTGACCGACTCGGTGGCGTCGGCGGGCGGCGCCGGGTAGCCGGCGATGCCGTCGTTGAAGAAGGACGCGCCGGTGAACAGGCCGTAGGTGGCGTTGTATCCGGCGGTACTGGCGTGCTCGCGGATGGTCAGGGTGTCGGCGGCCGTCCGGTAGGCGTCCTTGAGGAACGCCCGGTCGCCGGTGACCAGGTAGTGGTTCCATGCCGCGGTGACCCAGATGACCTGGTCCCACTGCTGGTCGTCCTGCTGGATCTGCAGGTTGCCGTCGGCGTCCTTGTCGACCGCGGACCACAGGGTGTTCCGCGCCAGCGCCGGATCGAGCAGGCTGGTGGCGTTCCAGCTGTTCACGGAGGCGTCGCGGGTCCAGGGCTGGGGGTAGCCGCCGCCCGCGCGCACGATGCCGACGCCGGGGTCCATCAGGCCGCTCTTGTCGTAGACGGCGGGATCCCAGGTGATGGTGTTGGTCTGCAGCAGGTTCTGCAGCGCCTCCTGGTACGCCGTGCCGTACAGCGCCTGGCTGTCGGGGTCGGCGAACTGCAGCGAGGGGGCGGACGGCGCGGGTGCGGCGTCCCCGCTCCCGGCCGCACCCACCGCGCCGGCCCCGTAGAGCAGGGTGCTGAGCGACACCACGGTGGCCGTGACCATTCCGAGGGCACGTCTGCGCCGGTCGACCGTCGATCTGAACCTCATGTCGCACCTTCCTCGGCACCGCATGCGGCAGCACCGGCAAGAGGGGGGAGGGAGGGTTCGCTCTTCCATCCGGAAAAAACATCCGGAGCCAACGGAGTTCGACCGTAGTAAGGAAAAAGTCGCGCCGTCAACGGTCCTGCAGCAAGTCGGACCCGGCCGCGCAGCGAGCGGGAAGAGCAGCACAGAGTGACAGGAGGGGCATCAACACCCTTCCCGCCTGGCATGTTTGACATGATGTGCGGCGCTTCGACCCTCGCCGACGGACGACAGCGTGTGCCGCGGACCCGGCGATCCGCGGCTCGGCGAGGGCGAGAAATTCCTTTCAGCGCAAGAACATATGGCGTCTCTCACCGCTCATGTGATCCCGGGGCGGGCACCGCTCCCCCGGCCCGCGCCGCGGCCAGCCGGCGGCGCACCGGCGCGTAGTGGTCGTGGACGGCCCGGGCGAACGCGGCCGCGTCGCCACTGTGCAGCGAGGCCACCATCGCGCGGTGGGCGGCGACGGTGTCGGCCTGGTCCTGGACGCTGACCATGCTCAGGTGCGGGGCGACGATCTCGTGTACGTCCCAGCAGGCCGAGGACAGCTGCCCGAGAAGTTCGTTGGGAAGCGGTTCGAGTAGCTGCGCGTGGAAGCGCCGGTCGACGGCGATGACGTCGAGGCCCTCGCGCAGTCCCTGCTCCATCTCCGCGACCGTGCCGTCGAGCCGCTCCAGGTGCTCCGGCCGCAGCGACGCGATGATCCGGTCCGCCATGCCGCGCTCGACGAGCTCGCGGACGTCGACCAGTTCGGACAGCACCCGGAAGTCGTCCGCGGGGCTGAGCAGTCCGCGGAAGGTCAGCCCTTCGACGAGCGCGGAGAGGCTGAGCCGCCCCACATAGGTGCCGTGGCCGTGCCGGACCTCGACGATGTCCAGTGCGGCCAGCGTCTTCACCGCCTCCCGGATGCTCGACCGGCTCGCCCCCAGGGTCGCGCACAGCTCGTTCTCGGTGGGCAGCGGATCCCCCGGCCGCAGCCGGCTGTCGAGGATGTACCTCTTGATCTCCTCGGTCACCTCGCGCCGCAGTGGCGTTCGGCCGTTGTCGAATCGTGAAATAAGCCGACTCGTCATCCCTTGACGTCCCCTCTGCTGCCAGCTACTTTCAGCCGACAGTACCGGACATCAGATGTCCGATGTTCATCGCCTCGCGAATCCGGCGGTGAACCTGCAGTGAACCCGACCCCTCCCGCCTCCCGAGGAGCGAACGTGTTGGAACGGATGACCAAGGACGTCGATCGGCGCGGCTTCCTGCGCATGGTGGGCGCCATGTCGGCGGCCGCCGCCATAACCGGTTCGGTGGCGGCCTGCGGCGGGCCGTCCTCCACCGGCGGCAGCACGCACAGCGGCTCCACCCCGAACGCCGGCGGCACCATCGAGGCCGGCATCTCGTACACGCTGTCCTCGGGCTTCGACCCGATGACCTCGTCCGGCGCCACGCCGGTGGCGGCGAACATGCACGTCTTCGAGGGCCTGGTCGACCTCGACCCGGTGACCCGCGAGCCCTACGCGGCCCTCGCCACCGCGATGCCGCAGCGGGTGGACGGCACCACCTACCGGGTGTCGCTGCGCAAGGGCGCCACCTTCCACGACGGCTCGGCGGTCACCGCGGACGACGTGGTCTTCAGCTTCACCCGCATCCTGGACCCGAAGAACGCCTCCCTGATGGTCCAGTTCCTGCCGTTCCTGGACAGCGTGCGGGCCGTCGACGCCTCGACCGTCGAGTTCAAGCTGAAGTACGCCTTCCCGCTGTTCCCGACGCGGGTGTCGGTGGTCAAGATCGTGCCGAAGAAGATCGTGCAGGCCGACCAGAAGGCGTTCGACGCCAAGCCGGTCGGCTCCGGTCCCTACCGCCTCGTCGAGGCCACCAAGCAGGACAAGATCGTCTTCGCCCGCTGGGACAAGTACAACGGCTCCCGCCCGGCCAAGGCCGCGGCCATGAACTGGCGTCTGGTGGACAACAACACCGCCCGCGTCAACGCCCTGGTCTCCGGCCGGGTCGAGGCGATCGAGGACGTGCCCTACGTGGACGTGGCGACCGTCAAGGGCAAGGCGGAGACCGAGTCCGTGCAGTCCTTCGGCAACCTCTTCCTGATGTTCAACTACGCGCGCAAGCCGTTCGACGACAAGCGCATCCGCCAGGCCCTGCACTACGCGCTCGACGTCGACAAGATCGTCACCACCGCGATGTACGGCCAGGGCATCGCGTCCACCAGCTACCTGCAGCCGAGCCACCCGGACTACCACCGCGCGGCGACCGTCTACAGCCACGACCCGGCCAAGGCCAAGGAACTGCTCGCCGCGGCCGGCGCGTCCGGCCTGAAGGTGACGCTGACGACCACCAACACCGGCTGGGTCAACGACATCGCGCCGCTGATCAAGGAGAGCTGGGACGCGATCGGCGTCAAGACCACGCTGGACGTGGGCGAGTCCTCCGGGCAGTACGCGAAGGTCGACGCGGGCAACTTCCAGGTGATGGCGGCACCGGGCGACCCGTCGGTCTTCGGCAACGACGCCGACCTGCTGCTCAGCTGGTTCTACGGCGCCGGGGTGTGGACCACCAAGCGCTTCCGCTGGGCCGGCTCGCCGCAGGACGTCCAGGTGCGGGGCCTGCTCGACCAGGCCGCGCGGACGTCCGACCAGAGCGCCCGCAGCAGGTACTGGGGCCAGGCCATCGACGTCATCGCCGACCAGGCGGTGCTGTACCCGATCGTGCACCGCAAGCTGCCGACCGCGTGGGAGTCGGCGAAGCTCAGCGGCTTCAAGCCGCTGCCCACCACCGGCCTGTCCTTCCTGGGCGTCTCCACCACCTGACCGGCCCGGGCCGGCCCGCACCGGGGCGGCCCCCGCCTTCGGGGCCGCCCCACCCCGGGCCGGCCCGGCGCCGCGTCCCCTCCCGCAACCACGGTTCCCCCGCAACCAAGGACTCCTGATGCTCCTCTTCCTCCGGCTCGCGCTGCGGCGTGTGGCGATGCTGCCGGTGATGGTCCTGGGCGTCGCCGCGCTGGTGTTCGCGGTGATGCAGTTCTCACCCACCGACCCGGCCTACAACGCCCTCGGCGACAGCGCCACCCCGCAGGCCCGGGCCGCCTTCGCCGCGGCCAACGGGCTCGACGACCCGCTGCCGGTGCGCTACGTGCACTTCCTGGACCGGCTGCTGCACGGCGACCTCGGCGTGACGGTCCCGCCCAGCCAGCCCGTCGCGGACCGGATCTCCACCGCGTTCCCGCTCACCCTCCAACTCACCCTGCTCGGCCTGGTGATCGCGATCGTGCTCGCGCTGGCCCTCGGCGTCACCGGCGCGCTGTGCCGGGACCGCTGGCCGGACCAGCTGACCCGGGTGCTGTCGATCTCCGGCGTCGCGATCCCGTCCTTCCTGGTCGGCATCGTGCTGATCCAGGAACTGGCGCTCGACCACCCGGTCTTCCCGACCGGCGGCTACGTCAACCCGGGCGACTCGTTCACCGGCTGGCTGAAGTCGATGGCGCTGCCGTCGATCGCGCTCGCCGTCCCGGTCGCGGCGGGCCTGGCCCGGCTGGTGCGCACCTCGATGGTCGCCGAACTCGACCGCGACTACGTGCGCACCGCCCGGGGCAACGGGCTGCCGCCGTCGGTGGTCATCCGGGGCGTGCTGCGCAACGCGATGGTCACCCCGCTCACCGTGCTCGGCCTGCGGGTCGGCTACCTGCTGAGCGGTGCCGTGGTCATCGAGCAGATCTTCGACCTGCCCGGCATGGGCCAGCTGATCGTCCAGGGGGTCACCGGCGGCGACGTCGCGCTGGTCCAGGGCACCGTGCTCACCATCGCGGTGGTGTTCCTGGTCGTCAACATCATCTCGGACCTCGTCGTCCTGCTCGTCAACCCCCGTGTCAGGACGGTGTGACATGCGTACCGGATTCCTCCGCAGCCTGGCCCGGCCGGGCATCTCGTTCCGCCGGCTGCCCATGGCGTCGCGGATCTCCCTCGGCGTGCTGGTCGTCCTCGCGCTGGCCGCCGCGTTCGGGCCGATGCTCACCCAGGACCCGCTGGCCACCGGCATCCCGGTGCAGGCGCCGAGCGGCGCCCACTGGTTCGGCACCGACCGGCTCGGCCGGGACGTGTTCGCGCGCGTCGTCGGCGGCGCGCGCTACTCCCTGCTCATCGGGCTCGGCGCGACCCTGGTCGCCCTGCTCGCCGGCAGCGTGCTCGGCGCGTTCGCCGCGACCGCCCGCAAGGCGGCCGACGAGACGGTGATGCGGGCCCTCGACGTGGTGATGGCGTTCCCGCCGATCGCGCTCGCCGCGGTCCTGGTCACGATCTTCGGCACGAGCGTGCCGGTGCTCGTCCTCACCATCGCCTTCGTCTACGTGCCGATGCTCACCCGCGTGGTGCGCGCCAACGTGCAGGCGCAGTACGGCGAGGACTACGTCGCGGCGGAGAAGGTGATCGGCGCCCGGCGCTCGTTCATCGTCGTCCGGCACGTGGCCGCCAACTGCGCCGCCCCGGTCGCGGTGTTCGCCACCGTGCTGGTCGCCGAGGCGATCGTGTTCGAGGCGAGCCTGTCGTTCCTCGGTGCCGGCGTCCAGCAGCCCAACCCCAGCTGGGGCAACGTGGTCTCCTACGGGCAGCAGATCCTGCAGGCCGGCGGCTGGTGGGCGGCGATCTTCCCGGGCCTGGCGATCCTGGCCACGGTCCTGGCGCTCAACGTCCTCGCCGAGGGTCTGACCGACGCGTCGGCCGCACCCTCCTCGTCGCGGGCCGCCGCGCCGGCCGAGGCAGCCGAGGCAGTGGCCGCGCCCGCGCCGGCGCCCGCCACGGCGAAGGACGACGTGGCCGCGGAGGCCGCCGGCCCCGACGCCGGCACCGAGGCCGACCCGTCGTCGGCCGCCGGCTCCGCGCCGGCGCCCGCGGGCGCCCCCGCCCCCACTCCCCCGCAGGACGCTGTGACGGCCTCGCTCACCGCGCTCGCCCGGCGCATCACCGAGCGGCCGGTCGGCCCGGACCCGGTGGCAGCGAGCGCACCCGAACTCCTCGCCGTGCGCGACCTGTCGATCCGCTTCCCCGACCGCTACGGCGATGTCGCGGTGGTCGACGGGCTCTCGTTCAGCGTGCGGGAGGGCGAGACGCTGGGCCTGGTCGGCGAGTCGGGCTGCGGCAAGTCCGTCACCAGCCTGGCGATCATGGGCCTGCTGGCCCGCAACGCCACGGCGAGCGGCACGGTGGACTACCGCGGCCGGAACCTGCTGGCGATGGACGCCAAGGAGCGGCGCGCGCTGGCGGGCCACGAGATCGCCATGGTCTACCAGGACGCGATGTCGTCGCTGAACCCGTCGGTCCTGGTCGGCCGGCAGCTCCGGCAGCTCACCTCGCGCGGCGGCTCGAAGTCCCCGGCGGAACTGCTGGAACTCGTCGGGCTCGCGCCCGACCGCACGCTGCGCAGCTACCCGCACGAGCTGTCCGGCGGCCAGCGCCAGCGCGTGCTGATCGCCATGGCGCTGTCGCGCGACCCGCGGCTGCTCATCGCCGACGAGCCGACGACGGCCCTGGACGTCACCGTCCAGGCCCAGGTCGTGGAGCTGCTGGTGCGGCTGCGCGACGAACTCGGGTTCGCGATGGTGCTGGTGTCGCACGACCTCGCGCTGGTCGGCGACCTGGCGCACCGGGTCGCGGTGATGTACGCGGGCCAGCTGTCCGAGCTCGGGGCCACCCGGTCGGTGCTCACCGACCCGGCGCACCACTACACCCGCGGCCTGCTCGGCTCGGTGGTCTCCCTGGAGGCCGGGGCCGACCGGCTGCACCAGATCCGCGGTGTCGTCCCGGCGCCGCAGGCGTTCAACTCCGGCTGCCGGTTCGCCTCGCGGTGCGCGGCGGCCACCGAGCTGTGCCGGACCACGCCGCCCCCGCCCGCCGACCGGGCGCCGGGCCACGCCCTCGCCTGCCACCACCCCGCCCCGGCCGTCCTCGAAGGGAGCCTGCGATGAACCGCCCCACCACTGCCGGCGCGCAGCCGGTCCTCCAGCTGGCCGGTGTGCACGTCCGGCACCGCGCCCGCACCGGCGGGCTGCTGCACCGCGACACGGTGCACGCGCTCACCGACGCCGATCTGGAGGTCCGCAAGGGCGAGATCGTCGGGCTGGTGGGCGAGTCGGGCTGCGGCAAGTCGACCCTGGCCAAGGTCCTGACGGGTCTGGGCAGGCCGTCCGAGGGCACGGTGTCCTTCCGCGGCGAGGACCTGTGGGCGATGCCGGCCGGCCGGCGGCGGCGCGAGTTCGGCTCGTCGGTCGCCATGGTGTTCCAGGACGCCTCGACCGCGCTCAACCCGCGGATGCCGGTCGGCCGGATCCTGCGCGACCCGCTGGACGTGCACGGCCGCGGCACCCGCGCGGCGCGCGAGCAGCGCGTCGACGAGCTCCTCGACCTGGTCGGGCTGCCCGGCCATGTGCGCGGCAGCCTGCCGAGCGGGCTGTCCGGCGGTCAGCGGCAGCGGGTGGCGATCGCCCGGGCGCTGGCCCTGGAGCCGGACGTGATCGTCGCCGACGAGCCGACCAGCGCGCTGGACGTCTCGGTCCGCGCGCAGGTCCTCAACCTGCTGGTCGACCTGCGTGAACGGCTGGGCCTGGGCATGGTCTTCATCTCCCACGACATCCAGACCGTGCGCTACCTGGCCGACCGGATCGCGGTGCTCTACCTCGGCCGGATCGTCGAGGAGGGCCCGGCCGCCGAGGTCGCCGGCGCGCCCGCGCACCCGTACACCAGGGCGCTGCTGTCCGCCACGCCGAGTCTGCTGTCGGCCGGGGAGCGGATCGTGCTGACCGGCCGCGTCCCGTCCGCCACGCACCCGCCGACGGGCTGCCCCTTCCGCACCCGCTGCTGGAAGGCGACCGACGAGTGCGCCACCACCTTCCCCGCCGCGAGCGGCCCGCAGGGCCACCGGCTGCACTGCATCCACCCGGAAACCACCCCGGAAACCCCCGCAAGGAGCACCGCATGACCATCCGCCAGACCCGCTTCACCGGAGTCGTCCCCCCGGTCGTCACCCCGCTGACCGCCGACGGCGAGATCGACACCGCGTCGCTGGAGCGCCTGGTCGGCTTCCTGATCGAGGGCGGCGTGGACGGGCTGTTCGCGCTGGGCAGTTCGGGCGAGACGGCGTACCTGACCGAGTCCGGGCGCACCCGGGCGCTGGAGGTCGTCGTCAAGGCGGCCGGCGGCCAGGTCCCGGTGATCGCCGGGTGCATCGAGACGACCACCGCACGCGTCGTGGAGCGCGCCGCGATCGCCCGCGGGCTCGGCGCGGACGCCGTGGTGGCCACCGCGCCCTTCTACACGCGCACCCATCCGGTGGAGATCGAGCGGCACTTCCGGCAGATCGCGGCCGAGGCCGAACTGCCGCTGCTCGCCTACGACATACCGGTGTGCGTGCACAGCAAGCTGGACACCGGGATGCTGCTGCAGCTGGCCGCGGACGGCGTGCTGGCCGGGGTCAAGGACTCCAGCGGCGACGACCCGGCGTTCCGCTACCTGTGCCTGGGCGCCGCGGAACTGCCCGGGTTCTCGGTGCTCACGGGCCACGAGGTGGTGTTCGACGCGATGCTGCTCGGCGGCGCGGACGGCGTCGTGCCGGGCCTGGGCAACGTCGACCCGCACGGCTACCGTCGCCTGATGGACGCTGCACGCGAGGGCGACTGGGCCACCGCCCGCCGGGAGCAGGACCGGCTCGCCGAGCTGTTCCGGATCGTCACCGTCGCCCGGGACACCTCCGGTACGGCCGCGGGTCTCGGCGCCTTCAAGACCGCGCTGATGCTGCGCGGCGTGATCGCCACCAACGCGGTGAGCGCGCCGATGGCCGCGCTGGACGCCGACGAGACCGCGGGCGTGCGCCGCATCCTCGACACGGCGGGACTGCTGTGACGGCGGTCGCCGGGGTCGACATCGGCGGGACCAAGATCTCGGCCGGGCTGGTGGGCCGGGACGGGACGCTCGGGCGCACCGTCACCGTGCCGACGCCCGCCGCCGAGGGGCCGGGCGCGGTGCTCGCCGCGGCGGCCGACGCGGTGCGCCGGCTGGACGGGCCCGTGGCGGCCGTGGGCGTCGGCAGCGCGGGCGTGGTCGATCCGGTCGCCGGCGTCATCGTGTCGGCCACCGACGCGCTGCCGGGCTGGGCCGGCACGGACCTGCGCGGCGGGCTGCGCGAGCTGCTCGGCGTGCCGGTCGCGGTGGAGAACGACGTGCACGCGCACGCGCTGGGCGAGGCGTGGACCGGCGCCGCGGCCGGCGAGCGGACCGTCCTGCTGGTCGCGGTGGGCACCGGCATCGGCGGTTCGCTGCTGGCCGGCGGCGCGGTGCACCACGGGGCGCGGAACGTCGCCGGGCACGTCGGCCACCTGGCCGCGCCGGCCGCGGCCGGCCGGCCGTGCACCTGCGGCGGCGCCGGGCACGTGGAGGCGGTGGCCAGCGGGCCCGCGCTGCTGGCCGCCTACCGGCGGCACGGCGGCGACCCGTCGGCTGCCGGCCTGCACACCGTGGCGGAACTCGCCCGCGAGGGCGACGCGCTGGCCGCCGGCATCCTCGCCGAGGGCGCCGCGGCGCTCGGCGAGGTGCTCGGCGGGCTGGCGAACGTGCTCGACCCGGACGCCGTCCTGATCGGCGGCGGCGTCAGCGCCTGCGGGGACGTATGGTGGCGGCCGCTGCGCGCCGCGTTCGCCGCCGCGCTGCTCCCCCCGCTGCGTCCCCTCGGCCTGACGGCCGCCCGCCTCGGCCCGTCGGCCGCGGTGATCGGCGCCGCCCGCCTCGGCTGGGCGGAGCTCGGCGAACGGCCCGACGAGGTCAACGCACCCAGCCTGTCGGGCGGTTCGGCGGTGAGCCGGTGAGCGCGGAAGCGCTGGAGCGGCTGCGGGGGCGGCTGGTCGTCTCCTGCCAGGCGTATCCCGGCGAGCCGCTGCGCGACCCCGACGCGATGCGGCGGATGGCGCTGGCCGTCATCGAGGGCGGGGCGGCCGGGATCCGGGCGCAGGGCATCGCGGACCTGGAGGCGATCCGGGCCGCGACCGACCTGCCGCTGATCGGCCTGTGGAAGGACGGGGCGTCGGGCGTGTTCATCACCCCGACCGCGGCGCATGCCGTCGCGGTCGCGCGCACGGGAGCGGACATCGTCGCGCTGGACGCCACCGGGCGGCCACGGCCGGACGGCAGGCCGCTGGCCGAGTCGATCGACGCGGTGCACCGGGCCGGGCGGCTGGTGATGGCGGACGTGGCCACCGAGGAGGAAGGGCTGCGCGCCGCCGCGCTCGGGGCGGACGTCGTCGGCACCACACTGTCCGGCTACACCGCCGACGCGCCGCGCCGGCCCGGGCCCGACCTGGAGCTCGTCGAGCGCCTGTCCCGGTCCCTGGACGTGCCGGTCGTCGCGGAGGGGCGTATCCACACACCCGAGCAGGCCCGCGCCGCGATGGCGGCCGGCGCGTTCGCGGTGGTCGTCGGCACCGCGATCACCCATCCGACCACGATCACCGGGTGGTTCGCGCAGGCCGTCGGCAACGGGCGGCCGGACCAGGAGGTCTGAGGCCCCGTCCGAGGAACCCGATGCCGGGCCGCTGACGCCATGTCAGCGGTCCGGCACCGGGTTCTCGCGCGTCCGGGCGGGTGCCCCTTTTTGTCGCAACTCCCGGTCCGTCCAAGGCTCTTGACCGTGCGACGGGCACGCCCCTACCGTCATGGGCATCAGACATCTGACGTCATCTGTTCACCTGTTCTGCGTGTCGTGTTCCCGTGGCGCGGGGCCGG
>WRCZ01000029.1 GCA_009783685.1 Actinomycetes bacterium | reverse complement strand
GCTGCTGCGCTGCCACGCGTCGACCTCGACGACGAGGGAGCCGTCGACGTCCTGCCGGGTGGCCGCGCCGAGCATCAGCGGCAGTTCGAGCGAGGGGGTGAACCCCCAGCCGAGGGCCACCAGGTCGGCGGCGATCTCCCGCTCGGGCCCGGTCGGTCGGCCCTGGCGGTCCACCTTCGCGGTCCGCACCGCCTCGACCCTGCCGTCGCCGAGGATCTCGCGGATGACGGTCCTGGTCCGGTACGGGATGCGGTGCCGGGCCAGCGTCGCCGCGTACTGCGCGGCCTCGACTCCCTTGCCGGGCGCGGACACCGCGCCGACCGGGTCGCGCAGCCAGCCGAGCGTGGCGTTGGCCTCGACGACCGCCGCGACCTGCGCACCGGCGTGTGCGAGCCCGCTGGCCACGGGCAGCAGGAACGGCCCGGTGCCGCCCACGACGGCGCGCCGGCCGGCGAGGGTGCGGTGTCCCTTGAGCAGCGCCTGGACGCCGCCGGCGGCCATGGCCCCCGGCAGTTCCCAGCCGGGCACGGGCAGTTGGCGGTCGTAGCCGCCGGAGCACAGGATCAGCGCGCGGGCGACGACGGGTTCGGCCGCGTCGGGTTCCGCGCCTGCGGCGGTCCGCGGCGCGTGCACGGTGGGGGTGACGCGCAGGGTGAACGTCCCGCCCTCGTCACGGGTGGCCAGCCACACCTGGTGGCCGGGCAGGTAGCGGACGCGTCCGGCGGCGCTCAGTTCGTACAGGCGGTCGCGCAGGGCGGTGAAGACCGGCCAGCCGTGGTGGCCCTGACGGTCCCGCGGGCGGGCGTGCTTCTCGTCGAAGTGCCGCCAGTACTGGCCGCCGGGCTGCCCGGCGGCGTCGACGAGGGCGACGTCGAGCCCCGCCTCGGCCGCCTCGACGGCGGCCGCGAGACCGGCGGGGCCGGCCCCGACGACGGTCACGTCATGGGTGTGCGGCATCGTCGCCGTCCTCCTCTGCGTGCTGTGCGGCGCCGTCACGGTCGTCGTCGCCGGGGGCGTCCCCGGTGTCCGGGCCGTCGCCGGTCTCCAGGGCGTCGCCGGTGTCCAGGGCGTCGCCGAGCCGCATGCCGTCGGCCGCGGGGATCAGGCAGGCGCGTTCGGCGCGGGCGCCGTCGACGGTGATCAGGCAGTCGTAGCAGACGCCGATCCCGCAGAACAGGCCGCGCGGGCGGCCCTCCTTGCGGGTGGTGCGCCAGTCGAGGATCCCGGCGGCGACGAGGGCCGCGCCGACGCTCTGGCCGGGCTCGGCGGGGATCTCGGCGCCGCGGAAGGTCATCCGGTAGGTCACGGGGCAACTCCCTCGGCGTCGTGGGGCGGTTCGGGGAAACGGTCGGGCGCGAACGGCGCCAGGTCGAGGTCCGGCTCCACGCCGTTCAGTGCCTGGGCGACGAGCTTGCCGGTCCCGGCGGCCAGGCCGATGCCGGCGCCCTCGTGGCCGCAGGCGTGCCAGAGGCCGGGGGCCCTGGGGTCGGCGCCGATGACCGGCAGGTGGTCGGGGCAGTACGGGCGGAACCCGTGGTAGGTGCGCATCAGCCGCACCTGCCGCAGCATCGGGAACAGCGCGACGGCCTTGGCGGCGAGCGTGCTGATCGCCGGCACGGACACCGTCCGGTCGAAGCCGACCCGCTCGCGCGAGGCGCCGATGAGGATGGTGCCGCTGTCGGTGCCCTCCACCACCGGTGAGGTCTGCAGGGCCGCGTCGGAGCTGGCGACGTCGCCGACGTACTCGGCGGCGTACACCTTGTGCCGGATGGTGCGCGGCGGCATGGGCTCGGTGACGAGCACGAAGCCCCGCCGGGGGCGGACCGGTACGGACACCCGGGCCAGGGCCGCGACCTCGCCCGCCCACGTGCCCGCGGCGTTGAGCACCGCACCCGCGGGGATGTCCCCGCCGGTGGTGCGGACCCCGGTGACCCGGTCGCCGCTGCGCAGGAAGCCGGTCACCTCGGTGCGGGTGCGCACCGAGGCGCCCAGGTCCCGGGCCAGCCGCAGCAGGTGCGCGACGACCAGCATCGGCTGCACCTGGGCGTCCTGCGGGTAGAACGCCGCGCCGGCCAGGTCCTTGGACAGGTGCGGCTCGTAGTCGTGCAGCCGGGCCTGCTCGACGTCCTCGACCTCGACGCCGCTCGCCCGCTGGTGGACGCTCAGCTCCCGCAGCGCGGCGACGCTCTTCCCGGACGCGGCGACGACGAGGCCGCCCTTGGACTCGAACTCCCAGCGCCCCGCGTACGCGGCGAGGTCCTCGCGCCAGACGGCCTGCGAGTACAGCGCGAGGTCGAGTTCGGGGCCGGCCTCCTTGTCGGAGACCAGCAGGTTGCCCTCCCCCGCGCTGGACGTGCCGCCGGCGATGGCGCCGCGCTCGACGACGACCACCCGCCGGCCGGCGAGCGCCGCGAAGTACGCGGCGGCCGCCCCCACGACGCCGGCGCCGACGATCACGAGGTCCGCGCTCCCGGAGCCCGCCGGGCGGGGGCCGGCTCCCTGGGGTGCGGCGCTCACGACTCCTCCGCGCCGCTCGCCCACAGACCGCGGACGTGCCCGATGTGACGGCGCATCAGTTCCTCGGCGGCCGGCCCGTCACGCCGCTCGACGAGGTCCATCAGCTCGTGGTGCTCGGCTGCGGAGTGGCCCAGCCGGCCGCTCTGCAGCAGCGGGGACAGGCCGAGCAGCCGGGTCTGGGTGCGCAGGTCGGACACCACGTCGACCAGGTGCCGGTTGCCGCTGTAGCCGAGCAGGGTCAGGTGGAAGACGTGGTCCGCCCGGACGTAGCCGACCAGGTCGTCGCGTTCGACCGCGTCCACGATGGCCTGCGCCAGTTCCCGCAGGGACGGGAAGTCCTCCTCGGGGATGACGGGCACGCAGGCGCGCACCGTCGGCGGTTCGATGAGCAGGCGCACCGCGGCCAGGTTGTCCAGGTCCTCCTCGGACACCTCGGTGATCCGGAAGCCCTTGTTCGGCTGGGCGACGACCAGGCCCTCCTTGACCAGGTCGAGCATCGCCTCCCTGACGGGGGTGGGCGAGACGCCGAAGCGCGCGCCGAGCGTGGGCGCGGAGTAGACCACGCCCGGTTCCAGATCGCCGGAGATGATGGCGGCCCGCAGGGCGTCGCGGACGCGCTCGCGCAGCGTCGCCCGCTGGCCGAGGCTCTGCAACTGGGGGGTGGGCGGTACGTTCACAGCAGGAATCCCGCGGGGAAGGGGTCGCTCGGGTCGAGGTGGAACTGGGAGGTTCCGGTCACCCAGGCGCGGCCGGTGATGGAGGGCAGCACCGCGGTGCGCGGTCCGACGGTGGTCTCGCCCAGGAGCCGTCCGGTGAAGCGGGTGCCGATGAAGGACTCGTTCACGAACTCCTGTCCGAGGGCGAGTTCACCGCGGGCGTGCAGTTGCGCCATCCGCGCGCTGGTCCCGGTGCCGCACGGCGAGCGGTCGAACCATCCGGGGTGGATGGCCATGGCGTGCCGCGACAGTTCGGCGGTCGAGCCGGGGGCCTTGAGGTAGACGTGGTGGCACCCGCTGATGTCGTCGCGCTCCGGGTGGACCGGCCGGTCCGCCTCGTTCACGGCATCCATGATCGCCAGTCCCGCGGAGAGCAGGTCGCCTGCCCGGGCCCGGTCGAACGGCAGCCCGAGGTCGGCGAGTTCGACGATCGCGTAGAAGTTGCCGCCGAAGGCGAGGTCGTAGCGGACCTCGCCGTACCCGGGCACCTGCACGGTGGCGTCCAGCGCGTGGGCGTAGGACGGCACGTTCTCGATGGTGACGGACGTGGCGGCGCCGTCCTCGACGGTCACCGAGGCGACCACCAGCCCGGCCGGGGTGTCCAGCCGGATGGTGGTCACCGGCTCGGTGACGGCCACCATCCCGGTCTCGACCAGGACGGTGGCCACGCCGATCGTGCCGTGCCCGCACATCGGGAGCAGGCCGGAGACCTCGATGAACAGCACGCCGAAGTCCGCGTCGGGGCGGGTCGGCGGCTGCAGGATCGCGCCGCTCATCGCGCCGTGCCCGCGCGGCTCGTACATCAGCAGCGTGCGGACGTCGTCGCTGTTCTCCATGAACCAGCGCCGGCGCTCGGCCATGGTGGCGCCGGGGATGGTGCCCACGCCGCCGACCACGACACGCGTGGGCATGCCCTCGGTGTGCGAGTCGACGGCGTGGAAGGTGCGGCGCGACCTCACTTGTAGCCCTTGGCGAGGACGGCCTCGGTGTCGGCGGTGATCAGGGCGGTCTGCTCGGGCGACAGCGGCAGGCGCGGCGGGCGGCACGCGCCGCCCTTGAGCCCGGCGATGTCCATCGACAGCTTGATCGACTGCACGAACTCCGTCTTGGAGTCCCAGCGCAGCAGCGGGTGCAGGTCGCGGTAGACCGGCAGCGCGCGGGCCAGGTCGGCGGGGTCGCCGGAGGTGGCCAGACGGTACAGCTCGACGGTGGTGCGCGGGATCATGTTGGGGTAGCCGGCGATCCAGCCGACCGCGCCGGCCATGCCCAGTTCGAGCAGCACGTCGTCGGCACCGATGAGGATGTCCAGGCCGGGCGCCAGCTCGGCGATCTGGTACGCCCTGCGGACGTCGCCGGTGAACTCCTTGACGCCGACGATGGTGCCCTCGTGGAAGAGTTCCGCGAGCAGGCCGGGGGTGAGGTCGACCTTGGTGTCGATCGGGTTGTTGTAGGCCACGATCGGCAGCCCGACCTTGGCGACCTCGCGGTAGTGCTCCACGACCGCCGCGCGCTCCGCCCGGTAGGCGTTGGGCGGCAGCAGCAGCAGGGAGGTGGCTCCGGCCTCGGCGGCCTGCTCGGCCCAGCGGCGCGCCTCCTGGGAACCGTAGGCGGCCACGCCCGGCATCACGCCGAATCCCTCGGGTGCGGCCTGGACGGCGGTCTCGACGACGCGGGCGCGCTCCTCGGCGGTCAGGGTCTGGTATTCGCCCAGCGAACCGTTGGGCGCCACACCGTCGCAGCCGCCGGCCGCCAGGAAGCGCACGTGCTCGGCGAAGGCGTCGAAGTCGACCGACAGGTCGGCGTGGAACGGCAGTGCCGTGGCGACGTGGACTCCGTGCCAGGGCTTCGCGGGGTTGGTCATGCTGCGGCTCCTTGAGTGGTGGTGAACAAAAGACTATCAGTGCAATGTCACATCGCATAGACCCTGGAGGGTCTACCGGCTCACTGGCCGGCCATCCATTTCTCCAGGCCATCGGCGTCCAGCGGCAGCGCGCGGGACAGCACCTCCGACCCGTCGCGGGTCACCAGGATGTCGTCCTCGATCCGCACGCCGATGCCGCGCAACTCCGGCGGCACGGTCAGGTCGTGGGCGTGGAAGTACAGGCCCGGTTCGACCGTGAGCACCATCCCCTCGCCCATGGTGGCGCCCTGGTACGCCTCGGGGGCGGCCTGGGCGCAGTCGTGCACGTCGAGGCCGAGGTGGTGGCCGATGCCGCAGATCAGATAGCGGCGGTGGTGCTGGCCGGTGTCGGACAGCGCCTCGTCGACGGACACCGGCAGCAGGCCCCAGTCGTCGAGCCCGCGCGCGATCACCTCCATCGAGGCGTGGTGGAACTCGGTGAAGGCGTGGCCGGGGCCGACCGCCGCGAGTCCCGCCCGGTGCGCCTTCTCCACCAGGTCGTGCACCTGGCGCTGGGCGGCGGAGAACCGTCCCGAGGCCGGGAACGTCCGGGTGACGTCGGCGGTGTAGTGGCTGGCGACCTCCACTCCCATGTCGAGCAGCAGCAGCTCCTCGGGGAGCACCGGGCCGTCGCAGCGCACCCAGTGCAGGGTGGGCGCGTGCTTGCCGCTGCCGACGATCGACGCGTAGCCGGGACCGTTGCCGTAGGCGCGGGCGTACCGGTCGAAGGTGCCCTGCAGCCAGCGCTCGCCGCGACCGGCGACGGCGGCCGGGATCTCCCGGACGACCTCGGCGAACCCCTCGACGGTGCGGTCCACCGCCTGCCGCAGCTGGTCGATCTCCCAGGCGTCCTTGTACATCCGCAGCGACGCCAGCGTCCGGGCGACCTCCTGGTCGGCCAGCACCTCGTCCCGCAGCTCCGACAGCGGCCGCACGTCGATGCCCAGCACCCGCGCCCAGTCCTCGGGCCCCGGCGCGGCCCCGACCCACAGCTCGCCGTACCGGGCGTCGGACCAGAAGCCCAGGTCGCCCGGGTAGGCCGGCGGCGGCATGTAGAGGACGGCGTCGCCGGAGTTCACCACCACGACGGCGTTCTCGATCGCGCAGCCGGTCAGCCAGTAGAAGTCGCTGTCCGGGCGGAAGTCGTACGCGGTGTCGTTGCTGCGGATCGGTGCCTCGCCGGCGGCGATCACCACGGTCCGGCCGGGCAGCGCCGCGGCGAGCCGGGCCCGGTGGGCGGCCGCCGCCTCGACGGCGCCGGGGACGACCGTCGGCGTGCGGTCCAGGGTGTCCCACTGCGTGCCCATGTACGCGTTGAACGCCGGGATCTCGGTCAGCTTCGGGGGCTTGCCCTCACGCACTGGTGATTCCTCCTCCTGTGTCGCGCACCAGCTGTCCGAGCCGGGTGAACACCCGCTCGTCGCCGATGCCGTCGTGCTCGTACTCGTTGGTGACCCAGGCCTGGGTGTTGCCGACCCGGGCCGCGGTGTCCAGTTGCAGTCCCGCGTCCACGTACATGTCGTCGTGGTACACGGCGGCGGCGACCGGGACCTCGTTGGCCGCCAGCCGGTCCAGGTCGTACAGCGGCGGCCAGTCGTCCCGCGCGGCCAGCAGGTCCACCGCCCCGTGGAACGGGCGCAGTTCGGCGATCTCCTGGAACATCCAGGGGTAGATCATCTCGCCGGTGAACAGCAGCGGCCTGGCGTCCTCGGCGAACTGCGGGTGCCGCTCCCGCTCGGCCTGCGCCGCCCAGCCGCTCGCTCCCGGGCCGTGGCCGTAGATGCTCTCCTGCATCGCCGCGAACAGCGGGTTGTCGCTGTACGAGGTCCTGGCCAGCACCTGGTGGAGGAACGTCGCCGACAGCTCGCCGCCGTTGAACGCCTCGTCCAGCAGCCAGTGCAGCCGCTCGTGGCCGGGCTTCATCCCGAGGTCGATGCCGAGCGACTGCAGCCGCCGGACGGTCAGCACGTCGCCGTCGGGCAGCCGCACGTCGCCCTCGGCGAGCCGGTCGGCGATCCGGGCGACGTCCTGCGCCGCGTGCGGGTAGCGCTCGTAGAACAGCGCGTTCTTGGCCGCCACCCGCGGATAGGTGCGCCGGTAGACCTCGGCCGCCGACGGGTCGAGTCCGGGCAGCCCGCCCGCGACGTAGCAGGCGCTGAGCCCCTCGGGTGCCTGCGACAGATACGTCAGCGTGAGGAAGCCGCCGTAGGACTGGCCGAGCGTGGACCAGCGCCGGCCGCCGAAGACGGTCCTGCGCAGGTGCTCGTGGTCGGCCACGATGGCGTCGGCCCGGAAGCACGCGAGGAAGTCGGCGCCCTCGCGCGCGGTGGCGAACGCGCTCATCCGCCGGCCGTCGATCCGGGTGCTGCGGCCGGTGCCGCGCTGGTCGACCAGCACCACGCGGTGGGTCTTCAGCGCCACGCCGAGCCAGCCGTTCCGGTCGGTCGGGCGCGGGCCCTTACCGCCGGGGCCGCCCTGCAGGTAGACCAGGCACGGCAGGTCCTCGCCGGCCCGTACCGGGTCGGCGATGTCGCGGACGAACAGCTGGATCGTGCCGCGCCCGGGGTCGGACCAGTCCAGCGGCACGTCCACGAGCTGTTCGCGTACCCGCATGCCGGGGATGGTGTAGGTGACGATGCCGCTCATGCGGTGGCAGCCCTCCTTCGGCGCTCCCATTCGGGGTTGATCCGCGGGATCGCGGCCAGCAGCGTCCGGGTGTAGGGGTCGTCCGGGCGGTTGAAGACCTGCTCGCACGGTCCCTGCTCGACGATCCTTCCCTTGCTCATGACCGCCACCCGCTGGGCGAGCTGGCGGACCACCGCCAGGTCGTGGGCGATGAAGACGTAACTGAAGCCGCTCTCCCGCTGGAGCCGCTGCAGCAGCTCGATGACCTGCGCCTGGACGGACACGTCCAGCGCGGACACCGCCTCGTCGCAGATCACCAGCTTCGGGTTGACCGCCAGCGCCCGGGCGATGCCGATGCGCTGCGCCTGGCCGCCGGAGAACTGCGCCGGGTAGCGCTGGGAGTGGTCCGGGTTGAGGCCGACCCGCTCCATCAGCTCCCTGGTGTACGCCTTGCGGCCGCCGGCGGGCGCGATGCCCTGGTACTCCAGCGGCGCCATCAGGATGCGCTCGACGGTGTGCCGGGGGTTGAGCGAGGAGAACGGGTCCTGGAACACCACCTGCACGTTGGCCCGGTAGTGGGCGAGCCGCGCGCCCGTGGCCCGGGTGACGTCCTCGCCCTCGAACTCCAGGACGCCGCCGGTGGGTTCCATCAGCTTGGCGACGATCCGCGCGCTGGTGGACTTGCCGCTGCCGGACTCGCCGACCACGGCCAGCGTCTCCCCCAGCCGCACGTCGAAGCTCACGCCGTCCACGGCGGTGAACTCGGACTTGCGACCGTAGGGGCCGCGGGTGGTGAAGCGCTTGGTCAGATCGCGCGCGCTGAGCAGGATGTCGGTCACGGGGTCACCTCGTCGGCCGGGAGGTCGTCGGTGATGCGCGGGATGCTGTCCAGCAGCTTGCGGGTGTACGCGTGCCGGGGCTCGGCGAAGACCTGCTCCGCGGTGCCGTACTCCACCGGCTCGCCCTGGCACATCACCAGCACCCGGGTGGCGATCGAGCTGATCACCGCCAGGTCGTGGGTGATGAACACCATCCCGGTGCCGGTCTGCTGCTGCAGCTCCGCCAGCAGGCGCAGGATCTGCGCCTGCACGGTCACGTCCAGCGCGGTGGTCGGCTCGTCGGCGATGAGCAGGGCCGGCGAGCAGACCAGGGCCATCGCGATCATGACGCGCTGCCGCTGGCCGCCGGAGAACTGGTGCGGGTAGTAGCCCGCCCGGCGCTCCGGTTCGGGGATGCCGACCTGTTCCAGCGCCTCGACGACGACCTTGGCCGCGGCCTTGCGCGAACCGCCGCGGTGGGCCCGGTACATCTCCTCGATCTGCAGACCGACGGTGTAGTACGGGTTCAGCGAGGACAGCGGGTCCTGGAAGATCATGGACGCCTGCTCGCCGCGGATCGCGCGCATCTCGCGGTCCTTGCGCCCGAGCAGTTCGACGCCGTCCAGCCGGATGCTGCCCTGGGTCCGCGCGCCGCGCGGCAGGAGCCCCATCACGGCCAGGCTCGTCATCGACTTGCCGGAGCCGGACTCGCCGACGATGCCGACGGTCTCGTCCCGGCCGACGGTGAACGACACGTCCTTGACCACGTCCACCGGCCCGCGGGAGGTCGGCAGCGTCACCGTGAGGTGCTCGACGACGAGCAGTTCGTCCTTGCGTTCGCCTTTCATCGGTTCTCTCATCGGATCCTCACCCTCGGGTCGAGCCAGGTGTAGACGAGGTCGACCACGAGGTTGCCCACCACCACGAAGAACGCGGCGAGCAGGGTGACCGCCATGATCACCGGCTGGTCGTTCTTCGCGATCGAGTCGGCGGCCATCTTGCCGACGCCGTTGAGACCGAACACGGTCTCGGTGATCAGCGCGCCGCCGAGCAGCGCGGCGAAGTCCATGCCGAAGATCGTGGTGACCGGGGTCAGTGCCGGCCGCAGGGCGTGCCGGCGCATGGTGAGCGCCGGGGGCAGGCCCTTGGACCGGGCGGTCCGCATGAAGTTCTCGGCCAGGGTGTCGATGACGTTCGCTCTGGTCAGCCGGGCGTACAGGCACGCGTACCCGGTGGCCAGGACGATCCACGGCATCAGATACGACTCGAACCACATCACCGGGTCGTCGAAGAACGACACCGCGGAGGGGAACGGCAGGATCTGCAGCTTGACCACCAGGATGTACTGCAGCGCCAGCGCCAGCACGTAGTTGGGGATGCTGGCGCCGCCCAGGGCCAGGCCCATCATGGTGCGGTCCCACCAGCTGCCCTCCTTCACGGCGCTGATCAGGCCGGCCGCGATGCCCAACAGCAGCCACAGCACGGCCGCGCCGACCGCCACCGTGGCGGTGACCGGCAGGCGCTCGGTGACCATCTGCCACACCGGCTGGCTGGTCTGGAACGAGTAGCCGAGGCAGGGCGCGCCGCAGTGCACCAGGTTGGCGCCGGACCCGTAGTCCCGGCCGACGAACAGCCCGCTGATGAAGTCCCAGAACTGCACCAGGAACGGCTTGTCCAGGCCGAGCGAGGAGCGGATCTGGTCGACCCGGTCCGGGGTGCAGGTCTTCCCGCAGATCATCAGCGCCGGGTCGGGCGAGAGCTCGAAGAAGATGAGATAGGTGAACAGGCAGACCATGAAGAGGATCAGCACCAGGCCTGCGATGCGTCCGGAGATGTAACGCGCCATCAGGCGGCCTCCCCCGCGTCGGTGGCGGCCCGGACGCGGTCTCCGAGCACGGTGAGGGACAGGACGGTGAGGAAGAGCAGGACGCCGGGGACCGCGAAGTACATCGGGTCGACCGCGTACCAGCTCACCGAGCTGGAGATCATCTGGCCCCAGGAGGGGGTCGGCGGGCTGACGCCCACGCCCAGGAAGGACAGTCCGGCCTCGGTGCCGATGTACCCGGGCACCGCGAGGGTCGTCATCACGATCAGCGAGCTGCGCAGGTTCGGCAGGATCTCCTTGAACACCAGCGCCCTGGTGGAGGCGCCGGAGGCGCGGGCGGCCTCGACGAAGTCCCGGTTCACCAGCGTCAGCGTCTGCCCGCGGACCACGCGGGCCAGGTACGGCCAGCCGAAGCCGCTGATCACCACGACCAGCAGCAGCGAACGGTTGCCCGCGGGCAGCGACGACAGGATGGCGATCATGAAGATCAGCGCCGGGAAGGCCATCAGGAAGTCCATGACGCGGGACACGATCTGATCGACCCACCCGCCGTAGAAGCCGGCGAGCATGCCGAACACCACCCCGAGCAGCGTGGTGAGCACGGTCGCGGCCGCGGCGATCAGGAACGACACCCGCGCTCCGTAGGCGACGCGGGCCAGCAGGTCGCGTCCGTTGAGCGGCTCGACGCCGAGCAGGTGCTCGGCGCTGATGCCGCCCAGCGAGCCCTTGGGCAGCCCGCCGTTGTCGACGTTGATGGCGGAGGTGTCGAATGCGGTCGGCCCGTGGCCGGTGAGGGCGCTGATCAGCGGTGCGCACAGCGCCATCAGCACCATCAGGGCGATGAAGCCGGCGCTGAGCACGGCCGCCCGGTCGTGCAGCAGGACACCGGTGATCCGGCGCCCCGCCGTGGCGGGCGCACCGGGTGCGCCCGCCGACGGGTCGGCCTGCGCGTCACGCGAGGTGGCGGCGGCAGTGGTCATCGGGGCCTACTTTCCCGCGTCCTTGAGGCCGACCGAGACCAGGTCGATGCCGCCGGAGTAGGAGTTGGACAGGTAGGCGCCGGCGATGTTGGAACCGGTGACGGTGACGACCTTGTCGTAGTCCAGCGGCACGATCGGCGCCTGCGCCATGATCTGCTGGTCCAGGTCGCCGTACGCGGTGTTGGCGGCGGCGACGTCCTTCATCCCTGCGATCCGGTCGATCTGCTGGTTGACGCCGGCGTTGTTCAGCTGGGCCAGGTTGTTGTTCGCGGTCGAGGTGATGTTGCGGCCGTCGAACAGCGGCGGCAGGAACGTCGCACCGGACGCCCAGTCAGGGCACCAGCCGGTGAGCGCCATGTCGTGCTGCTTGGCCGGCGTCGCGATGACCTCGTAGAACGTGGAGGTGTCGATGTTGTTGATCTTGACCTTGATCCCCAGCGGCTTCAGCGACTCCTGCACCGCGACCGCGACGGCGGTCTGGGCGGCCACCGGACGGGCGTCCAGGGTCAGCGAGAAGCCGCTCGACAGGCCCGCCTCGGCGAGCAACTGCCGCGCCTTGTCCAGGCTGTACGGGTAGGGGTCGTAGTCCTTGCGGCCGAGCATGGTCGGCGGCTGGATCGCGGTCGCCTTGGCGGCGAGCTGCGAGCCGCCGAGCGCGGCCACCGTGGTGTCCTTGTTGACGGCGTACTCGATGGCCTGGCGGACCTTGACGTTGTCGAGGTTCTTCCGCGTGGTGTTCATCGACAGGTACGTGGTACAGCCGGTCAGCCCGGTCAGGGTGCGGGCCTTCAGCTGCGGGGTCTGGATCCGCGACACGGTCGCCGCCTGGATGGTGCCGGTGATCGCGTCGGCGTCGGTGCCCTGCCCGGCGAGCATCCGCTCGTCGATGGTGGCGCCGTCGAGACCGAACGTCCACTGGAAGCCGTCCGGCTTGGCCGCGCGGATGTCGTCGGTCGACTTGTCCCATTCGGGGTTGCGGACCAGCTTGAGGGACGCGCCGTGGACGTAACTGGCCACCTTGTAGGGGCCGGAGGCGATCGGCTTGGTGTCGAAGGCGTGCCCGGCGCCGGTGCCCTTGGGGAACGGCGTGAAGTTCGGCATGGTCAGGGCGCTCGCGAAGTCCGGGAAGGACTTCTTGAGGTGGAAGACGACCGTCTTGGCGTCCGGCGTCTCGATCGACTTGAGATCACCGGACTGGTAGGGCCCCTTGTAGTCGGCGGGCGCGTCGATCAGCAGCCGCGGGTAGGGCGAGCCGCCCATCTCCGGGTCCCAGGCGCGCTCGATGCCGAACTTGACGGCGGCGCTGTCGATCGGCGCGCCGTTCTCGAACTTCTCGCCGTCCTTGAGGTGGTAGGTCCAGGTCTTGGCATCGTCGGACGGGGTGCCGAGGTCGGTCGCCAGGTCGGGGACCACCTTGGTGCCCTTGGCGCCGGCGCCGGCGCCGAACGTGGTCAGGCCGCGGTAGATGAGCCGGTAGAAGTTGTTGACCCCGCCGTCCCAGCCGAGGCCGGGGTCCAGGTGGGAGAAGTCCGCGGTGGCGAGCACGTGCACGGTGCCGCCGCTGGCGGCCGCCTGGCCGGGCCCGCCGCCGGCCTTGTTGGTCGCGCCCGGGCCGCCGTTGCAGGCCGCGAGCATCAGCATTCCGAGGGCGGTCACGCCGGTGACGGCGGTGGTTCTCCTCATGGGGCAGTCCTTTGGTCGGTGGAGTGGGTGGAGGGGTTCAGTGGGCCCGGAGCCATACGCGCATGGCCTCCGGCCTGCGGTTGCCCCACAGGAAGTAGGGGACGAGGGTCACGGGGACCGCCTCCGGCGCGGCGGCGTCCGCCGTGCCGGGACCCTGCGGGGCGGAGTCCGTCCGTCCCGCGGTGAGTTCGGGGTACAGCTCCGCGGAGGGCGCGGGGGCGGCGGTCGCTGAGGCGCGCAGCAGCACCGCGCCGGCCAGGGCGTCGCCGGCCGCCGCGCCGTCCTGCTGCGGCACGGGGACCGCCCCGGCAACATCGTTAGCGCTAACAACAAGGTCGTCGACAGGGGCCGCCGTGTCCTGCTGCTCCAGGCAGTAGACGAGCGGGCCGCGGGCGAGGCCGACGGCACCGCGGGTCGCGTCCAGGTGCGGGTGCGAGCCGTGGGCGCGGACCGGCATCGGCAGGCCCAGCAGGATCGAGTCGCCCTCGGACCACTGCCGTTCGACCGTGAGCCAGCCGTCCTCGGCAGCCACCGGCTCGCCGTCCAGCGTGACGTCCCGCGCCCAGGCGGGAATCCGCAGCTTGATCGCGTAGGGGCGGTCGGCGGCGCGGTCGACGGTCAGCCGCACGTCGCCGTTCCAGGGGTAGGCCGTCTCCACGGTCACCGCCAGGGACGCGGTCTCGATCCGGGACTCGGCGTACTGGGCGACGAACAGCGCGTCGTCGCGCTCGGCGGCCACGTGGTCCTGGAGCTGGGCCATCCAGCGCACGATGTTGGGCGGGCAGCAGGGGCAGCCGAACCAGCCGCGGCGCAGCAGCTCGCCGCCGGTCTCGGCGCCGCTGCGCTGCTCGTGGTCGGGACGGCGCTGCAGCGGGTTGTCGTAGAAGAACGCCTTCCCGTCGGCCGACAGGCCCACCGCGTAGGCGTTGAACAGCACCAGCTCGTAGACGTCGAGATAGGTGGCGCGGCCGGTGGCCAGGAACATCCGCCAGGCCCACTGCATGGTGGCGATGGCGGCGCAGGTCTCGCTGTAGGAGCGCTCGGACGGCAGCTCGTAGCGGTCCCCGATGGCCTCGTCGGAGTGCCGGCTGCCCAGCCCGCCGGTGAAGTAGAGCTTGGTGGCGGCCATGTCGTCCCACAGCCGGTCGAGCGCCTCGAACAGCGTCTCGTCGCCGGTCTCCAGGAACACGTCGGTGGCGCCGGCGGCCAGGTACACCATGCGCACCGCGTGTCCGGTGACGGACGGCAGCTCGCGGAAGGGCAGGTGGTCCTGGAAGTACTCGGGCGGGAAGATCCGGTGCGTGAGGTTCCCCTGCCCGCGGCGGTCCACGAACAGCCGCGCCTGGGTGAGGTAGTCGCGGTTGCCGGTCTCCCGGTACAGCTCGACCAGGGCCATCTCCACCTCGGGGTGGCCGCACACCGCCTCCTGGCCGCCCTCGCCGAAGCGGCGCACGACCAGGTCGGCGAACTTCACGGCCACGGCGAGCAGCCGGCCGTCGCCCATCCGCCGCTCGGCCGCCACCGCGGCCTGGATCAGATGGCCGAGGTTGTACATCTCGTGCCCCCAGGACAGGTCCTCCCAGGGCTTCTTCTCGCCCGCGGGGTCCTGGAAGAAGGAGTTCAGGTAGCCGTCGTCGGCCTGCACCCGCTCCAGTAGCCCGACCACCTCATCGAAGAAGTGCTGCGCCTCCTCGTCGGCGGCGTCCGCGCCGATCTCGTAGGCCAGGCCCTCCAGCGTCTTGTACAGGTCGGTGTCGAGGAACGGGTAGCGGCCGCGGAAGGGCGCCGGGTCATCCTCGAGCAGGCGGCTCAGGTTCGTGACGTTGCCCGCCGCGCGCAGCTGCTCGACCGTGTGCGGGATCGTCGCGCGGCGGTTCCGGTCCTGCCACTCACCGAGCAAACCGCCGGTGATACGCACCGACGCAAGCGGAGCCACAGCCCCCGCTTGCGTGCGTACCGCTCCCGGCCGGTCGCCGGCACCGGCCCTGATCTGCGCAGATGTCATCGATTCTCCCAGTGGTATGTGGCATTGCACAGACCATAGGGCCTCCGCTGAGTGAACAGCAATGGGTCACCGCGAGAAATCCAGCCCCACGCGTCACACCTGTCCCGCGGAACCCGGCGCGGCCGGACCGGCGCCCGCACGGCACTCCGGCCGGATGCCGGCCCCCGCCGCCGTCGCGGCGTCCGCGGAAAGTGCGGGTCCACGGAACGGGGACCGCCCCGGTGGGCGCGACCACCGCACGACCGCCACCCAGGCGAAATGCCGTACCGGCAGCGCGAGTTCACCACAGCCGGCGCGCACCTTCCGTTCATTTGTAGCATGTAACATTGCATGGTTTAAGGGGCTGTGCCATGCTGCACCGCGAACCCAACGCCGCACGCTCCCCCAGCAGTTGCCCACGCTTCGTCAGCAACTCTCATGCCGCCTGGATCAGTTCACCCACGCACCGGACGGCCCGGCCTCACGACTCCCGCGGTCCACCCCTCGGCCGCCGCGGCGACGTCCTCCCATGCAATTCCTGCGACCACAAGCCGCCAGGAGGTCCGTGATGATCAGCCGGAAGAAATGTTAGCGCTCACAACACGTACCCACGGGCTGCTCTCCCCTGCCCGACCACCTTCGAAGGGAACGAATGCAGATGAGTCCTATGAGGCGGCGCGACTTCATGCGGGTCTCCGCGGTGGCGGTCGCCGCGGCGGCGACCACCCGGGGGCTGGCCGGTCCCGCCCGGGCGGCGGCCGCCCCGGCGGGCAGGACCGCCGCGACCACCCTGCCTCCGTTCGCCGGCGCGGGCAGCAACGCGCCGGTGCGGCCCTTCGCCCTCCACGAGGTGAAGCTGGGCGCGAGCGTCTTCCAGGAGAAGCGGGACCGGATGAAGGCGTTCATCCGGGAGCTCGACGAGCGCCGCTTCCTGGTCCCGTTCAACCGGAACGCCGGCCGGCCCAACCCGCCGGGCGTGCCCGTCGTCGGCGGCTGGGAGGACGGCGGGCAGCTGACCGGCCACTGGACCGGCTACTACCTGACGTCGCTGGCGCACGCCTACTCCGACGACGGCGAGCAGGTCTTCAAGGACAAGAGCGACTGGATCGTCGGCGAGCTGGCGGCCGTCCAGGACGCCATCACCGCCAAGACGGCCGGTGGCGGCGCGGCGCAGCCGCCGATCGGCCGCGTCGCCGGCCGGTTCGGGCAGGCGCTGAAGCTGGGCGGCGACGATCCCGCCCAGTACGTGGCGCTGCCCGCCGCAGTCCTCGCGGGCCTCACCGACTTCACCGTCGCGACCTGGGTCGACCGGGCGTCGACGGACGGTCAGGACTGGTCCAGGGTCTTCGACTTCGGCAGCGGCACCGGGGCGAACATGTTCCTCACCGTGAGCGCCGGAGGCGGTGGCGCGCGCTTCGCGATCACCACCGGCGGCTCGCAGGACGAGCAGCGGATCGACGCACCCGACCCGATCCCCACCGGCTGGACCCATGTCGCGGTCACCCTCGCGGGCGGCACCGGCACGCTGTACGTGGGCGGCGAGGAGGTGGCCCGCAACACCGCGCTCACCCTCACCCCGTCCGACCTGGCCGGCGCGGGCAACGTGTGGATCGGCCGCTCCCAGTACGGTGACCCGCCCCTGGACGCCGCCGTCGACGAGTTCCAGATCTACGACCGGGCGCTGACCCAGGCCGAGGTCCGCTCGCTGACCGGGTCGGCGGCCGGGACCACCGGCGGCGGCAGCGTCGCCTGGTACCGGTTCGACGAGGACGGCGGCACCGAGGCCGTCGACTCCTCGCCGCACCAGCGCCCGGCCACCGTCGTCCCCGCACCGGACCCCGCGGACTGGGTGCCCACCCACCCCGGCTACCTGGGCGCGCTCCCCGACGACCTGGTGCTGCGGCTCGGCCCGCCGCGCTTCGCCACCTACGGCGGCGACAGCGGGACCTGGGCCCCCTGGTACACCCAGCACTTCCTGATGCGCGGCCTGCTCGACGTCCACTACGCCACCGGCAACGCCCAGGCCCTCCAGGTCGTGACGAAGATGGCCGACTGGGCGCACCTGGCGCTGACGCTGGGCGACGTCAACAACCCGCAGTACAAGGGCCCGATCACCCGGGCCGACCTGAACTTCATGTGGGACACCTACATCGCCGGCGAGTTCAACGCGGTCGCCGAGCCGATCGCGGAGCTGCACGCGCTGACCGGCGACGCGAAGTACCTGGAGACGGCGAAGTTCTTCGACAACCGGCAGTCGCTGTTCGGCGCCTGCGACAGGAACGAGGACATCCTCACCGTCACCCACGACAAGAACCCGGGCCCGCGGCGGCCGGACCGCCTGCACGCCAACCAGCACATCCCCAACAACCTCGGCTACCTGCGGATCTACGAGCAGACCGGGGAGCAGGAGTACCTGCGGGTCGCCAGGAACTTCTTCGGCATGGTGATCCCGCACCGGATGTACGCCATCGGCGG
The DNA here is from genome assembly GCA_009783685.1 of Actinomycetes bacterium. Taxonomy (GTDB): domain Bacteria; phylum Actinomycetota; class Actinomycetes; order Streptomycetales; family Streptomycetaceae; genus Actinacidiphila. The sequence continues at coordinate 2,686 of WRCZ01000029.1, read as the reverse complement.
CACCGGCGGCACCTATCCGGGCTCCAACGCCAACGACGAGCAGTTCCAGAACCGCGGCAACATCGCCAACGCGCTGACCCACAGCGGTTCGGAGACCGAGGCGACGCACAGCCTCGTCAAGCTGGTCCGCAACCTGTTCTTCCACGTGCCCGACGCGGCGTACGTCGACTACTACGAGCGCGCGGTGGTCAACCAGATCCTCGGTTCGCGGCAGGACTCCGACAGCACCAGCGATCCGCTGATCACCTACTTCCAGTCGCTCGCCCCAGGTGCCAGCCGGGACTTCGGCAACCTGGGCACCGGCGACGGCGGCGCCGGCCTGGAGGACCAGACCAAGTACCAGGAGCTGGTGTACGCGCGCTCCGCGGACGGCTCGACCCTCTGGGTCAACCTCTACATCGCCTCCACGCTGAGCTGGCCCGAGCGCGGCTTCACCATCGCCCAGCAGACCCGGTTCCCGCGCGGCGACACCTCCCGCCTGACCGTCACCGGCAGCGGCCGGCTCGACGTCAAGCTGCGCGTCCCGGCGTGGGCCACCGGCGGGTTCACCGTCCGGATCAACGGCGTCGACGCCGGCGTGCAGGCGCGGCCGGGCACGTACCTGACGCTCAGCAGGACGTGGCGCAGCGGCGACGTGATCGACGTCGCCATGCCGTTCCGCATCCGCATCGAGCGCGCCGAGGACCGGCCCGACACGCAGTCGGTGTTCTGGGGGCCGGTGCTGATGTCGATCCTCGGCGACCCGGGGAACGGCGCGTACCGGCAGCTCACGCTCTACTCCGGCCTGAAGCGCGACGGCGACTACACGCGAGCCGCCATCACGCCGGGCGCGCCGACGGCCGCGGGCGACCCGACCTTCACCGCGGGGACGCTGCGGCTCCAGCCGTGGTACGTCGGGGACCCGCAGCCGCAGTCGGCCTACTTCCGCCGCGTCGAACCGGACATCGTCTTCGGCCCGGTCACCACGGGAGTGCCGAACGTCAAGCGGGACGACGGGCTGCCCGCCTACGACATGCCGGTCGAGGGCGTCACCTCGCCGGGCCACGACGGCCTCACGTTCCTGGACGTGGTGTGGGACCAGGCCCCGTTCCGCACGCACGGCGACTTCGTCTCGGCCGTCGCCCGCACCGCGGACGACTTCCAGGGCCGCGGCCTGCTCACCGCGGCGCAGAAGGACACGGTGGTGTCGGCCGCCGCCCGCGCCCGCACCCAACTCGCTCCCTGACGAGGCCCGTTCCTCCTGAGACGGCACCCCGGACGGCACCCCGCCCGCGCAGCACCCGGCTCCCCGAGGCCGGGCGCCGCGCGGGCGGGGTCCGTGCGTGTCCGTCACCGTCCGGCCCCCTGCGCCGGACGGTGACGGAGCCTGCATCTCGCGGATCCGGCCGGAACCGTCAAGGTGGGTGGAGGTCGGCAGCCGGGACGGCGTGCCGTCCTCCGGCGTGCCCGTGCTGACGGGCCGCCAGCGGTTCAGAATTGAACCGTCGTGGTGGTCGTGGGGCCAGTGATTCGAAGGTGCTCGAATCGCGTCCGCGGGAGGGGCGGGACGAGAGTGCGGCCGGGGTCCGTCCGACGGGCCTCGGCGTGGAGTCCCGGGCACGCAGGGTGAGGTCCCGGGGCGGGGGCCTGGGCCCAGGGCGGGAGCGGGGGCCCCGAGTGAGGGATCCCGGGCTGAGGGTCTCAGCCGTCGAGGAGCTGTGCGGCGCGGTGCGTCTGCCGGTACATCACATGACGGGTGTTCCGCAGCTTGGTGACCAGCCCCGACCGGTGCAGGATGCCCAGGTGGTAGGAGACGGTGCTGGGGCTGAGGTCCTGGCGCCGGGCCAGTTCGGCGGTGCTGCGGGGAACGGAGAGGGCGGCCAGTATCGCGGCGCGGGTGGGGCCGAGCAGTTCGTGCGCCTGCGAGCGGCGGGAGGAGTCCCCGAGCACGCCGGCCGGCCGCGGCCGGTACCACACCGCTGCCGCCCGCAGCCCGTCCGTCCGGCGGGTCGCGTCGACGCCGGGAAGGTGACCGAACAGCCGCGGCAGCAGGACGAGATCACCGATCCCGGAGAGCACCAGGTCACCCGGTGCGAACACCCGCAGCCGCCCCTCGGTGTACTCCGTGTCCGAGGCCAGGGTGGCGAGCGTCGCCGCCATCCCCTGCTGGGCGATGCTCTGCGTGCGGTGGACGATGTCGGCTTCGCTGCGGGCGCGCAACTGCGGCCAGCGGTCGGCGAGCGTCGACCGCCACACCTGCGCCAGTTCGGCGGCGACGGCCTCGGCGAGCGCCCGCTCCCCTCGGTCCAGCGCGTCCAGCAGCGGCCGCGGGACGGTCCGGCCCGCCCGTCCGGCCTGGTCCAGCACCAGGCCGAGCTCCTCCCGCACCTGTTCGGGGGCGGCGGTCGCGACCGCGTGCAGGCACTCGTCCACCGACCGCTCGTAGGAGGGAGGATGCGGTGCCATGAAGTCGGGGATGTACGTGGCGGGACCGCAGAACAGGGCGTGCACCACGTCGAGGCGCTGCGACCGGAGCGTGCCGCGCACGCGCAGGGCCCACCTCCGGTGGCGGGACGGAGCGTCGGCGCGCAGCATCATGAGCGAGTCGACGACAACGTGACTCTGCGAGAGCGCGAAGCGGATACTGCCCAGTCCCCGCGCGTCCAGTTCCACATCGATCACGGAAGAGCGACCTCCACGGCCCCGG
>WRCZ01000028.1 GCA_009783685.1 Actinomycetes bacterium | reverse complement strand
GACGACAGGAGAGGTGCTCATGCCGACGGCTGGTACGGAGGAGTCCGCGCACGGCGACGCCAAGGGGATCGGGGAGCGCGTCCAGTCCCTGCGGACCCGGTTGGGGCTCACCCAGCGGCAGTTGGCCGAGCCCCGGTACACGGCCGCCTACGTCTCCACCGTCGAGGCGGGCAAGGTCCGGGCCTCCGAGACCGCCCTGCGCTACTTCGCGGGCAAACTCGACACCACCTACGAGCAGTTGGCGACCGGCGTCCCGGCCGGGCTGCGTGCCGAACTCCGCGAGGCCCTGGTGCGCGCGGCCGAACTGGTGGACGGCGGCTCGGGCGACGACGCCGAGCGGCTGCTGGCGGCGCTCGTCGCGCAGGCGGCAGTCCATCGACTCCACGACCTGGAGGCGCAGTTGCGGGTGGCCCTCGGGAACTGCCTGCTGCGGCGGGGCGAACTGGCCGTCGGGCGCGAGCAGTTCGAGCAGGCGCAGGTCCTGCTCGCCGACGAGCCGCTGCCGGCCCGGGTCCGCGCGGTGCGCGGCCTGGCCACCGCCCACCAGTTGGAGGGCGACGTGCGCTACGCCTGCTTCCTGCTGGAGAAGTGCATCAACGAACTCAACGCCGACGGCCTGCCCGACCCCGACGCCCTGCTGCTGATGTACGCCACCGTCATCACCCCGTACATGGACCTCGGCGCCTACGAGCGCGCCGCCAGGGCTGCCGGCCTGGCCCTTGACCTGGCGCCCCAGGTCAAGGACCCCGTCGCGGTCGCCGGCCTGCACCGCGCGGTGGCCCGCACGCTGGCCGCCCGGGGGCGTTACGAGGACGCCGAGGGCTACCTGGTCAAGGCCCAGGAGCTGTACCAACGGCGGGAGATCCGCTCGGAGCTGGCGCAGTGCCACTGGATGCGGGGCTATCTGCACACGCAGCACGACCGGCTGGCGGACGCGGAGGACGAGCTGCGGACGGCCCTCACGATGCTGCGGGAGACCGGGGGGACGTTCTACGCGGCGCAGGTCGAGGTCGAACTCGCCGACGTGCGGCGGCGGCGCGGCCACCACGCGGACGCGGAACGCCTCCTTCAGGGCCTGCTGGAGGAACTCGGCCCGGGGCGCGGCGCGGTGCACGCCGCGGCGGCCCACCGCCTGCTCGGCCTGATCCACGAGGAGCGGGGCGACGCCGGCGAGGCCGAACGGCACTACCGGGCGGCGATCCCGCTCCAGGAGGAGGCCGACGTCATCGGCGACCTGGCCGACACCTCACGGCTCCTCGGCGACCTGCTCCACGGCCAGGGCCGCACAGAGGAGGCCGTCACCGCCTACCGCCACGCCCTCACCCGGCTCGCCCGCCCCGGCACCGTCACCCTCGGCCCCGCCCCCGCTCCCCCACCGCTGCACACTCCCAACTCCGGCTCCCCGCAGTAGAATCGGACCCACCCTTGGACCGGGGGGACGCCATGAGCCATCGGGTCGCCATCTGCCGCGCCGCAGCGCTCACCGGCGTGCGGCACGGAGCCGTCGCCACCTGCGTCTCCGCCCCGACCCGGCTCGCCCTCTTCGGCGAGCCCCTCCTCTCCCCCTCCAACGTCTCGACCTTCGCCGTCGTCTTCCTGGCCAGCGTCGCCGCCACCCTCTACAGCGCCCACAAGGGCCTCTACCGCCCCCACCACCGGCCGTGACCCTGCCGCGCGGCGGCGGTGCCGCGGCGCAACGCGTGCGGGCTCAGAGGTCGTCGGCGCGGGTGAGGGCTTCGGTGATCATGCGGGTGGCGAAGTCGCGGTCGTCGGTGAGGCGGTTGATGTGCTCGGCGAGCAGGAAGGCGGTGGCTTCCAGGGGGTTCATCTCGTCGTTGGTCCAGTAGCCGTACTGCTTGCGCCACAGGCCGGGGCTCTGCCCCATGCCCGCGGCGACGAGTAAGCCGGCCATGGTGGGGATGGCCTCGGGGCGGACGCTCCTGGGCATCAGCCGCATCGTCGCCACGAGGTTGGGCACCACGTACTCGATGACGTCCTTGCCGTGGTCCTCGTAGGCCATCCGCAGCCACTGCATGAACATGTAGATGAGCGTGCAGGCGCCGTCCAGCACGTCGTCGGCCCCGCTCGGGCCGAGCGACGCGACGAACTGGTCGGTGAGCGCCTCCTCGACGGCGTCCGGCTCGACCTTGTTGTCGTAGATGGACTTCAGGCGCGAGTCGACCATCATCAGCGCGGCGCCGACGTCGCCGAGGGGTGCGTACTGGGGGTCGCAGGGCGATGACACGGGTTCCTCCTCGGCAGACCGCCGGTCGCACGGTGTGTCCGTACGGTAGCCCACCGTTGACACGGCGGTCCGAGGAATCCCGCGGAAGATCTACGAGGGGCTCTCGGTCACCGAGACGTCCCCGAGGGAGGCGTCCGGGGCGTCGGGGACGTCGGGAACGCCCACGCGTGCCGGGGGCGGTGGATCGTCGGGGGCCGGCAGGCCGGAGCGCCGGCGCAGGCGCGCGGCGAGGCGGCGCGCGGCCGGCTCGGTGAAGCGCGCGCTGATCGGCCCGAGGATCACCAGGAGCAGCACGTACGCCGTGGCCAGTGGCCCGATCTTGGGGTCGACGCCGACGGCGAGCCCCGCGATGACGATGGAGAACTCGCCGCGGGCGACCAGGGCTCCGCCGGCCCGCCACCGTCCGGCGGTCTTGATGCCCGCCCGCCGCGCGGCGAAGTACCCGGTGGCCACCTTGGTGAGCGCGGTGGTGACGGCGAGCAGCAGCGCCGGCAGCAGCACCGGCGGTATGTCGGCGGGGACCGTGCTCAGCCCGAAGAAGACGAAGAAGACGGCGGCGAACAGGTCCTTGAGCGGGGCGAGCAGGCTGCTGGCCCCCTCGGCGACCTCGCCGGACAGCGCGATGCCGACGAGGAACGCGCCGACCGCGGCCGACACCTGGAGTTGCTGGGCGATGCCCGCGACGAGCAGCGCGAGCCCGAGGACCACCAGGAGCAGCATCTCGGCGTCGTCGGAGGAGACCGCGCGGCTGATGATCCGGCCGTGGCGCAGGGCGACGTACAGCACGGCGCCCACGGTGCCGAGCGAGATGAGCAGGGTCAGGCTGCCGCCGGCCAGGCCGACGCCGGACAGCAGGGCGGTGAGGATGGGGAGGTAGACCGCCATGGCCAGGTCCTCCATCACCAGGACGCCCAGGATGACGGGGGTCTCGCGGTTGCCGAGCCGTCCGAGGTCGCCCAGGATCTTGGCGATGACGCCGGAGGACGAGATCCATGTCACACCCGCCAGGGCGACGGCCGCCACCGGCCCCCAGCCCATCAGGAGCGCGGCGGCGGCCCCGGGGAGGGCGTTGAAGACGAAGTCGACCGCACCGGTGGGGTACTGGGTCTTGAGGCTGGTGACGAGGTCGGAGGCGCTGTACTCCAGGCCGAGCATCAGCAGCAGGAGGATCACGCCGATCTCGGCGCCGGTGGCGACGAAGGCCTCGCTCGCGTCGAGCGGCAGCAGGCCGCCCTCCCCGAAGGCGAGTCCGGCGAGCAGGTAGAGGGGGATGGGGGAGAACCCGATGCGGCCGGCGAGGCGGCCGACGAGGCCGAGGGCGAGGACGATGGCGCCGAGTTCGATGAGCAGCGAGGTGTCCTGCACCGGCCTTACCCTCCCGCGATCAGCGTGCTGACGGCGTTCACGCCTTCGCGTGTCCCGACCACGACGAGCACGTCGCCGATGGCGAAACGGAAGTCGGGTGTCGGGGAGGGGTGGGCGCCGGTGCGCCGCAGCACGGCGACGATCGAGGCTCCGGTGCGGGTGCGGGCCTGGGTGTCGGCGAGCTGTCTGCCGGCGTAGGGCGAGTGCTTCGAGACGGGGATGCGCTCGGTGACCAGGTCGATCTCGACCTGCTGGCGCAGGCTGCGCAGCGAGTCGGGGGCGAGCACCTGGGCGAGGGCGGCCGCCTCCTGCGGGCCGAGGACGACCGTGTCCCGGCAGCTGTCGTCGTCGTGCGGATCGTGGAAGCCGATGGTGCGCCGCCCGTCGAAGTGGACGACGACGGAGAGGTGCTGGCCGGACTCCGTGTCCAGGTCGCACCGGGTGCCCACTCCGGGCAGCGCCGTCGACCGCGTGCGTGCCGCGTCCACCATGATCAGCTCCTCCACTCAGAGATCAACGCCATTCATTAATACAGTAATGAAATGGTCAAATCCAAAGGTGAACGATGCTGACGCCGCCCCGGCAGGCCACCGCCGACGGTGTGGTGACCACCGTCGGCGGCTTTCTGGCCTGCGGAAACGATCAGCTCCAGGCGGCGGCGACGTTCCAGCTGGTGTCGTCGTTCCAGAGGGTGCTGGAGTCGAAGGCGTTCGTGCCGCCGTCGGACGCGATGTAGACGGTGTAGGCGTAGTGCCGGAGGAAGCGGTCGGGGTAGTTCTCCGACGCGAAGGAGTAGCCCTGGCCGTTGTGGCCGGCCTGCGGGCAGAAGGTGGCGTCCTGCTGGAACAGCGACGTGCCGTCGCTCGTCGCCAGCTGGAGCTGGAAGTTGGAGTGGCGCAGGTAGTGGCCGGCCTGGTTGGCCGACTCGAAGGACACGCACGCGCTGTTGGCCAGGCCGGCGCGCACGATCCAGGTGGCGTCGCCCTTGTCGGTCGCCGAACTCGACGACGTGATGCCCGAGATGACGACGTTGTTGTCACTGTCGTCGTGCCGGACGTAGTCCGCGGTGCAGCACGACGTGGTGGCCTGCAGCGAGATCCGCGACCCCGGCGCCAGCACCGTCCCGCCGGTCGAACCGCTGCCGTAGTTCACGGAGGTGATGTTGGCCTGGACGGCGTTCTCGGTCGCGTCGGACGGGTACCCGGAGGTCATGACGCCCTCGTAGAAGGTGCCGGCCGAGCCCTTGCTGTTGTCCCCGCCGATGCCGAGGATGATCGCGCCCTCCTTGTGCATCGGGTTGTAGCCCGAGACGTTGGGGCGGGCGCCGCTGTAGTACGTCGACAGGCCGCCGGACTGCGCGTCGCCGCCGCGGAGGGCCCACTGGTTCGGGCCGCCCTTGACCATGGCGGTCAGGTAGCGGTGGTTCACCGTCGGGTCGTTGGCGTTGTACCCGGCGTTGACGCCGGAGAACAGGCCGTTCTCCAGGTCGGCCATCACCCAGGGGCCGTTGCCTGCCCCGTAGCCCCAGACCTTGATGTTGCCGAAGTAGATGGCCTCCATGTGGCCGTTGCCGGTGTCGTTGTTGCTGGTCTCGGCGTTGCCGTAGTCGAAGCAGCAGCCGCCGTTGTAGTGGGTGCCGTCGAGGATCGCGTACATGCCCTCGGCGTTGTCGCCGGTGGCGATCCCGCTGGTGTGGTCGTTGCGGTAGCCGGTGCCGGGGGCGACGAAGACGCCGTAGGCCTTGTGGCCGCCGACGATCGTGGGGGCCGCGGCGGCGTCGGCCAGGTTGTCCGGGCCGCCCGCCGCGCCGCCGGCCGGCGCCTGGGTCAGGTTGTTGCCGCGGCCGGACTGGTCGTAGATCACGGTGATCACGCAGGTGGTGCTGGCGCAGAAGGAGTCCTGCGCGGCGGCGTTGGCGTAGCCGCCGGCGCTCAGCACGCCGATGTTCTGCGTGGCGCTGTCCGAGGCCCGCCTGACCTGGTACAGCGAGCCGTTGTACGAGGAGTACAGGGCCCGGGTGGTGCTGTGCGCGGCGACGCAGGGCGTCCCGCCGGAGGCGTAGATGTCGCAGGGCAGCGAACCGGCCGCCTGCGAGGCCGGCGAGGTCCCGGCGAGCACCCCGGCGATCAGGGCGACGGCGGCGAGGAAGGCCGGCGCCCACCTTCTGAACCGCCGGTGGACATGGGCCTGTGCGAGTGCGGACACGAGGTCCTCCTCTTGTGTGGGGGGGGTCCGGGCGCGTGCGCCCGGCCTGGTGGTTCGGCCGCGGCCACTCGGTGGCCGCGGACGTTCGCGGGCACGACGGACCGGTGGGGCGGCTCCGTGCATGAGCGGGAGCCGCCCCACGAGGTGTGGGCCGTGTCAGGTGCGGGGCGGAAGGATGCGGGGGGCCGCCCCTCGCCGGCGCGCGACCGGTCGGGGTCAGCCGCGTCTGGCGACGCTCCGGGCGCGCAGCCGGTCGGCGGTGATGGCCAGACCGAGGACGCAACCGAGCACGATGTTGGTGTAGTTGGAGTTGATCTGCAGGGTGGTCAGGCCGTTGTTGATCAGTTCGAGCAGCACGGTGCCGGCCACGATGCCCAGGATCCGGCCCTGGCCGCCGACCAGGCTCACGCCGCCGATGACGGCCGCGGCGATCGCCGACAGCTCCCAGCCGACGCCGACGCCGCTGGCCGAGCCGACGCCCATCCGGCCGAGCACCATGATCCCGGCGAAGGCGGACAGCAGCGAACTGGTCACGTACATCGAGATGATGCGGCGGTCGCCGCGGATGCCGGCCAGCCGGGCCGCCTCGGGGTTGCCGCCGACCGCGTACACCTGCCGCCCGACATAGGTGCGTTCGAGGAAGAACCAGGCGGCGACCGCGACGATCGCGAACAGGATGAGCGGCAGCGGGATCTGCGCGACGTACTGCTGCCCGATGTTGGAGAACAGGCCGCCGATGCCGATGATCGAGGTGCCGGAGGTGATGGCCAGCGTGACGCCCTGGGCCACGGTGTAGGTGACCAGGGTGACGACGAACGGCGGCATCTTCAGCCGGGTCACGGCCAGTCCGTGGATCAGCCCGACGCCGCCCGCGATCACCAGCGTCACCAGGATCGCGAGCACCGGCGGCAGTCCGGCGCGGACGTTGAACCAGGACATCAGGATGACGCTGGTGCCCAGCAGGGCGCCCACCGACAGGTCGATGCCGCCGGTGAGGATGACGAGCGACTCGCCGATGGCGATGAGCCCGTACTGCGCCAGGTCGAAGCCCATGCCCTGCAGGTTGACCGCGCCGGCGAAGGTGGACTTGTCCAGGGCGAGGGCGACGAACACCACCACGCAGGCGGCGACCACGCCGACCTCCGGGGTCTCCAGCAGCCGCCGGGCGAGCGGGGTCCGCGACGCTTTGCCGGCACCGGCCTCGGTAGGTGCCGGAGCGGTACTGGTATTCATGCGCTTGCCTTCCCCTGCGTGGACGCCCCGGCGTTCGTTCCGGCCGCCGCCGTCATGATCGTTTCCTTGCTGAACCTGTCGCGCGGGATGTCCGCGACCACCCGGCCGTGCGCCATCACCACGATGCGGTGGCAGATCCACATCAGCTCCTCCAGTTCGGAGGAGGCCACCAGCACCGACAGGCCCTTCTCCGCCTCGGCGTCGATGAGGTGGTAGATCTCGGCCTTGGCCCCGACGTCCACGCCGCGGGTCGGCTCGTCGAGCAGCAGCAGCTTCGGCTCGGTGGCGAGCCAGCGGCCGAAGATCGCCTTCTGCTGGTTGCCGCCGGACAGGTCGCTGATCGGCTGCTCCTGGGTGTGCAGCCGGACCCCGAGGTCCTTGACGATCCTGGCGGCGTGCTCCTTGTCGGACCGGGGGCGCAGCACGCCCCGCCGGCTGATCCGGCGCAGGGTGGTGAGCGTGACGTTCCAGCGCACGGAGTGCGCCGGCAGCAGCGACTGCACCTTGCGGTCCTCGGGCACCAGACCCATGCCCGCCTCCACCGCGTCCGCGGGATGGCGGGGCCGGAAGTCCGCGCCGTCGAAGGCGACCGTGCCGCCGGTGCGCGGCTGCGCGCCCATCACGGTGTGCAGCAGCCGGCTGCGGCCCGAGCCCATCAGCCCCGCCACGCCGACGATCTCGCCGGCCTTCACCTCGAGGTCGACCGGGCCGAGCCCGTCGGCGGTCAGGCCGCGCACCGACAGCGTCGTGGCGCGCTCCACCGAGGACGGCGGTGCCAGGTCCGCGCGGGCGAGTTCGGCGCCGACCATCTCGCGGATCATCCGCTCCTCGGTCGCCTCCGCCGGGGTCAGGTCGGCCACGAGCTTGCCGCTGCGCAGCACGATCACCCGGTCGGCGACCGCCTGGACCTCATCGAGCCGGTGCCCGATGAAGAGCACCACTCCCCCGGCGGCGGCGTGCTCGCGGGCCAGGTTCAGCACCCGCTCGGCCTCGACCGGGCCGAGCGAGGACGTGGGCTCGTCGAGGATCAGCACCACCGGGCGCTGTCCCCACCCCTTGGCGATCTCGATCATCTGCCGGACCGGCACCGGGAAGCGCTCCACCGGCCGGTCCACGTCCACGCCCGTGACGCCGACCTCGGCGAGCAGGGTCCGCGCCTCGGCGCGGGTGCGGGCGCGGTCGAAGACCACCCGGCCCAGCGCGCCGTCGCCGCTGCCGGTGGGCCGGCGGCCCAGCAGCAGGTTCTCCGCGACGCTCAACTGGCCCACGAGCGGGAACTCCTGGGCCACCAGCGCCACTCCGAGTTCCCTCGCGTGCTCGGGCCGGCCTGCCGCCAGCGGGCTGCCGGCGATCTCGATGGTCCCCGTGGTGGGGGTGACGGTGCCGGACAGCACACCCATCAGGGTGGACTTGCCGGCGCCGTTCTCCCCCACCACGGCCACGATCTGCCCACGCGCCATGTCCAGGCTCGGTATGTCCAGCACCTTCACCGGGCCGTAGGACTTGCTCACGTCGCGCAGGCGGACGGCGGGCTGGGAGTCCATCAGCCGATGCCCATCTGCGTCAGCTTGGCCTGGTAGTCGGCGAGGTTGGCCTGCGTGACCAGGCCGACGCCGGAGCTCAGCGTGGTGCCGTCGGACTCCAGGTAGGACTTGACGAGGGCCAAGGTGGCGTCCTTGCCGAGCACCTTCAGCGCGGCCAGCAGGTACGCGCCGGTGTAGCCCTGCTGGTAGGGCTGCTGGAGGACGGTGGCCTGGATGACGCCGGACTGGATGAACTTCAGCGTCTGCGGGTCGCTGTCGTCGGAGATGACCTTGACCTTGCCGGTCTTGCCCGCGGCCTGCACCGCCTGGCCGGCGGACGGGCCGTCGTAGGAGTACACGCCGTACAGGCCGTTGACGTTCGGATTGGTCTGGATCGCGGTCTGGGCGTTCGACAGGGCCTTGGAGGCGTCCATGTTGTCGCTGAGCTTCTGCGCGACCTTGATGTCGGTGCCCTTGAGCGCGTCCTCGAAGCCCTGGATGCGCTCCACGGCGTTGGACGCGGTGAGCGAGCCGACCAGCACCACGACCTGGCCCTTGCCGCCGAGTGCCTGCTTCATCGCCTCGCCGGCCTTCTGGCCCGCCTGGTAGTTGGGCGTGCCGAGGTAGAGCGCGGCGCCGTCCTCCGGGGGCAGCGGGGAGTCGATCGCCAGCACCGGGATCCCGGCCTTGTTCGCCGAGCTGATCGGCGCCTTGATGGCGGTGGGGTCGATCGCGGAGACGCTCAGGCCGGTGATGCCCTGGCCGCGCAGCGTCTGGATGATGGACAGCTGCTGGTCGAGGCGGCCGTTGGCCGGGGCCTGGTAGGTGCCCTTGACCCCGAGGTCGGCCAGGCCCTTGTTGAAGCCGACCTTGCCGGCGTTCCAGTAGTCCACGGCGACGTTGACGACCATCGCCTCGCGCAGCTTCGACAGGTCCTTGCCCGCCAGCGCCTGCTTCAACGCGTCGTCCAGCTTGGCGAGGTTGGCGTCGTTGAAGGTGATGTCACCCTGGATCGCCGGGGCGCCGGCCGCCGAAGTGGTCCCCGAACTTCCCTTGTCGGAGGAGGAGTTGCCGCCGCCCGCGCCGGTCTTGCTGCACGCGCCGACGCCGGCGAGCATCGCCGCCGCCACCACGGCGACCGCTGCCGAGTGTCCCAGTCTGCGCTTACCGGTCCGCACATCACGCATCTTCAACATCCTGTTCCGAGGGCCCACTTGGCCTCTGTTAGCGCTCACACACTTTTCGGGTCGAGAACGGATCTGGCGCCGACCGCCGGCCGACACGAGCGCACGCATGGTGGGATCCGCACGTGAGGCCACCGACGAGTACGAAGGCGGCAACCTCCTCGACCTGCGACGCCCCGCCCACTCGGACGCCCGCGGAACGAGCCTGCCTCGCCTGCCCGGGCCGTACCCGGAGCCACTGCCGGTGCATGCGAGGAACCTGTCGTGCTTCCCGCTTCACTGCTTCGCTGAGATTGTTAGCGTTCACTGCCGCTGCGTCAAGGTGTTACACGGAAGAAAAGTTGGCCGTGTCCTGAACGCAATCACCCGTGTGCGGCCCCATGAAAGAAGCCAGCAGCGTCGGTCAACGACGCTGCTGGCAAAGGGTCTTGGCGGCTGCGGACACCACGACGGCGGTGCCCGCGCGAGATCAGGTCCGGTCGGTCACGGCTCGACTCCGAGCCGGTACACCGTCGTTGACCGGTAGACCTCGCCGGGGTCGAGCCACGTCGAGGGGAAGTCCGGGCGGTGCGGCGCGTCGGGGAAGTGCTGGGTCTCCAGGGCGATGCCGCCGTACGCCGCGACCGGACGGCCGTGCAGGTCGGGGAACGAGCCGTCGAAGGTGTTGCCCGTGTAGACCTGGAGTCCCGGTTCGGTCGTCAGGCACTCCAGCCGGCGGCCGGATGCGGAATGGACGAGGCGCGCGGCGGGCGTGACGGCGCCGGAACCGCCCGACCGCAGGACCCAGTTGTGGTCGAACCCGGCACCGGCCAGGCGCACCTGCTCGTCGTCGGTGTCCAGCACGCGGCGGAGCGTGCGCGGCGCGGTGAGGTCGAAGGGCGTCCCGTCCACCGCCCGCGGCGGTTCCGGAACCGGCAGCAGGCCCGCGTCCACGCGGGTCCAGCGGTCCGCCGCCACCTCCAGCGCGTGGTCGAGCACGGTCCCGTCGGCACCGCCGGAGAGGTTCCAGTAGGCGTGGTTGGTGAGGTTGACGACCGTGCGGGCGTCCGTGGTGGCGTGGTAGTCGATGCGCAGGTCGCCCTCGTCGCCCAGCGTGTAGGTGACGATGGCCTCCAGGGTGCCGGGGAAGCCCTGGTCCCCCGCCGGGCTGACGAGCCGGAACGCGACGCCGGCCCGGGAATCGTCGCCCGCCGGACGGGCCGACCACGACCGCAGGTCGAACCCGTCCGCCCCGCCGTGCAGGGTGTTGCCGTTCTCGTTGGCGTCCAGCTGGAGTTCGCCGCCGGGCACCGGCAGCTTGGCGCCACCGATCCGGTTCGCGTAGCGGCCGATGGTGGCGCCGAAGTACCGTGCGGCGCCGAACCGTTCGGCGATGTCGAAGGGGCTGACGAGTACCTCGGCGACCTGCCCGGCACGGTCGGGGCAGCGCACCGAGTGCAGGGCGGCCCCGAGGTCGAGGACGTCGGCGGTGACGCGGCCGGCGGCGAGCCGCCAGCGGTGGACCGCGCGGCCGTCGGGAAGGGTGGCCGCGAACGATCGTGTGACGGTGGGCATGGCGCTCCGTGCAGTGGGACGGCGGGCCGCGCCCGCCGTCAGGGGGGCTATCGGGGGCGGGTCACGGCACGCGTCCGCCGGGCGGGCCCTTCGGCAGGGCGCCGCCCGGCGGAGCGCCCGCGGTGCGGGCCGGGGGTCAGAGCCCCCCGGCGAGGCGGTAGTAGGCCTGGTTCCAGCGGATCTCCTTGGCGAACTGCCGCACCGTGGTGTCCTGGTCGATCATCAGCAGTTCGGTGCCGAGCATGTCGGCGAGGTCGCCCAGCTCCTCGGCGCCGACCGCGGAGGAGAGCACGGTGTGGTGCGGGCCGCCGGCCGTCAGCCAGGCCTCGGTGGAGGTCCTGAGGTCGGGAGCCGGGCGCCAGACCGCCCGCGCGACGGGCAGCCGCGGCAGCGGCTCGGCGGGCGGCACGACGTCGATCTCGTTGGCCACCAGCCGGAAGCGGTCCCCCATGTCGGCCATGCCGACGACGACCGCCGGCCCCGGCCGGGCGTCGAAGACCAGCCGCACCGGGTCCTCGCGGCCGCCGATGCCCAGCGGGTGGATCTCGCACGACGGCTGCTCGGCGGCGATGCTCGGGCAGACCTCCAGCATGTGCGCGCCCAGGATCACCTCGCTGCCGGGCACCAGGTTGTAGGTGTAGTCCTCCATGAACGACGTGCCGCCGGGAAGCCCCGCGCCCATGGTCTTGATCGTGCGCAGCAGCACCGAGGTCTTCCAGTCGCCCTCGCCGCCGAAGCCGTAGCCGTCGGCCATCAGCCGCTGCACGGCGAGGCCCGGCAGCTGCCGGAGCCCGCCCAGGTCCTCGAAGTTGGTGGTGAAGGCGCCGAAGCCGCCGTCCGTGAGGAAGGCGCGCAGGCCCAGCTCGATCCGGGCGGCGTAGCGCAGCGAGTCGTGCCGGTCGCCGCCCTCGGCCAGTTCCGGTGCCAGCCGGTAGGCGGCGGCGTACTCCTTGACCAGCTCGCCGACCGCGGCGTCGTCGATGGAGTCCAGCACCTCCACCAGGTCGTTGACGCCGTAGGTGTTGACGGACACGCCGAAGCGCAGCTGGGCCTCGACCTTGTCGCCCTCGGTGACGGCGACGTCCCGCATGTTGTCGCCGAAGCGGGCCAGCCGCAGCTCGCGCAGCGCGGTGGCGCCCAGCGCCGCGCGCATCCACGCGTGGATCCTGGGCAGCACGGCCGGATCCGACACATGGCCCGAGACCGTCTTGCGGGCCACTTTCAGCCGGGACTGGATGTACCCGAACTCCCGGTCGCCGTGGGCGGCCTGGTTGAGGTTCATGAAGTCCATGTCGATGGTCGCCCACGGCAGGCCGGCGTCGGCCTGGGTGTGCAGGTGCAGCAGCGGCTTGCGCAGCAGGTCGAGCCCGGCGATCCACATCTTGGCCGGCGAGAACGTGTGCATCCACGCGATCAGTCCGACGCACGCGGGGCTGGCGTTGGCGTCCAGCACCGTGGCGGTGATCGCGGCGGCGTCGGTCAGGACCGGCTTCCACACCACGCGGACCGGGGAGCCGGCGGCCGCGGCCAGCCGCCCGGCGATGTCCTGGGACTGCTCGGCGACCTGGCGGAGGGTGTCCTCGCCGTACAGGCCCTGGCTCCCGGTGAGGAACCAGACCTCACGCACGTCCGACGATGTCATGGTTCAGGCTCCTCGCAGGGTGGACGGCCCGGACTGGCCGTAGACGTTCTGGTAGCGGTCGTAGAGGCGGTCGATGTCGGACTGCACGAGCGGCAGAGGCTCGCCGATTTGCCGGGAGATGTGCACCGTGCGGGCCACGTCCTCGCACATCACGGCCGCCTTCACCGCGGCGCGGGCGTCCTTGCCGATGGTGAAGACGCCGTGGCTGCGCATCAGCACGGCCGGCGAGCGGTGGCCCGTGAGGGTCTCGACGATCCCGCGCCCGATGGAGTCGTCGCCGATGAGGGCGAACGGGCCCACCGGTATCTCCGCGCCGAACTCGTCGGCCATCGCGGTCAGCACGCAGGGCACCGCCTCGCCGCGGGCCGCCCAGGCGCAGGCGTAGGTCGAGTGGGTGTGCACCACGCCGCCCACCTCGGGCATGTTCCGGTAGACGTAGGCGTGGGCGGCGGTGTCGGAGGACGGCGCGAGGTCGCCTTCCACCACCCGGCCGTCGAGATCGCAGACGATCATGTTCCCGGCGGTGAGCCGGTCGTAGTCGACGCCGCTGGGCTTGATCACGAACAGGTCGTGACCGGGCACCCGCGCGGAGACGTTTCCGGCCGTCCAGACCACCAGCTGGTACCGGACGAGCTCCTGGTGCAGGTCGCTGACCTGCTGCCGCAACGAGGCGACCGTCTCGTCGGGCACCGGGGGCGGTGGGCTACTACTCACGGAAGGCTGACCTCGCTTCGAAGGATGAGCGCTCACACGCATGGTGAGCGCTAACAAATCAGGACGCGGTGCCGGGCAGACCGTCCGCCTGCCCACGCAGCGTACGAAGGCGGTGCATGACGTCGCTACCGCCCCGGCCGAAGTGGTCGTGCAGCGCGCGGTACTCCTGGTAGAGCACGTCGTAGACGGCGGCGCGGGCCGGGTCGGGACGGTACGCCTCCCGCTCGATCCTGCCCATCGACGCGGACGCCGTGCGGATGTCGGGGTACGCGCCCGCGGCGACCGCGGCGTGGATGGCGGCGCCGAGCGCCGGTCCCTGCTCCGAGGCGAGGACGTTGATCGGGCGGTTCAGCACGTCGCTGTACGTCTGCATGAGGAAGCCGTTCCTGAGCAGCCCGCCGGCCACGGTGAACTGCTCCACCGGCACGCCGGACGCCTCGAACGTCTCCACGATGGTGCGGGTGCCGAAGGCGGTCGCCTCGATCAGCGCCCGGTAGATGTCCTCGGGCCGGGTGTCCAGCGTCAGGCCGACGATCAGTCCCGACAGGTGGTGGTCGACCAGCACCGACCGGTTGCCGCTGAGCCAGTCCAGCGCCACCAGGCCGTGCCCGCCCACCGGTTGGGCCGCGGCCTTCTCCGTCAGCAGCTCGTGCACCGAGATGCCGCGGGTGCGGGCCTCGTGCGCGTACGCGTGCGGGGTGGCCGTGCGCACCGCCCAGGCGAAGAGGTCGCCGACACCGCTCTGGCCGGCCTCGTAGCCCCACAGTCCCGGCACGACGCCGTCCTGGACCGCGCCGCACATGCCGGGCACGTCGGCCAGCACGTCGGAGTTCATGATGTGGCAGGTGGACGTGCCCATGATGGCCAGCATGTGGCCGGGGTCGAGCGCCCGGGCCGCGGCGCTGGTGACGTGGGCGTCGACGTTGCCGACCGCCACGACCGTGCCCTCGCGCAGGCCGGTCAGTTCCGCCGCCGCCTTGCTCAGCGTTCCCGCGGGGGTGCCGAGTTGGGACAGCGGGTGGTCCAGCTTCGCGGTGAAGCCGGCGAAGTCCGGGTGCAGGGAGGCGAGATAGGCGTCGTCGGGGTAACCGCCGTCCTGGTGGATGCCCTTGTAGCCCGCGGTGCACAGGTTGCGGTTCTCGGCGCCGGTCAGCTGCCAGACGATCCAGTCGGCGGCCTCGATCCACCGGTCGGCGGCCCGGTAGACCTCCGGGTCCTCGCGCAGCATCTGCAGGGCCTTGGCGTACTGCCACTCGCTGGAGATCTTCCCGCCGTAGCGGGCCAGCCACGGCTGGCCGCTCTCTTCCGCGCGCGCCACGATCAGGTCCGCCTCGGGCTGGGCGGCGTGGTGCTTCCACAGCTTCGGGTAGGCGTGCGGCCGGTCGGCGTACTCGGGCAGCTCGCACAGCGGCGTGCCGTCCCAGGTGGCGGGCAGCACCGTGCAGGCGGTGAAGTCGGTTGCCACGCCCACCACTTGCTCGGGCAGCACGCCCGCCGCGGCCAGGGCGCGCGGCACGGCGAAGCGCAGCACGTCCCGCCAGTCCTGCGGGATCTGCAGCGCCCAGTCCGGCGGCAGCGCGCGGCCGTCCGGCAGGGCCGACTCCACCACGCCGTGCGCGTACTCGTGCACCGCGGTGCCCAGCTCCCGCCCGTCCTCGACGGCGACGACGAGGGCACGGCCCGAGAGGGTGCCGAAGTCGATGCCGACGGTGACGGCGGGTAGATCGGTCGTCATGGTTGTCTCCAGATATGCGGGAAGTTCCGGCCGGCCGCCGGAACTTCCCCATAAGTGTGTGCGTGTCAGGTGGGAGTGGTGCTGCTGCGGACGATCAGCCGCGGCTCGATCACCACGCGCTCGTCGTCCGGCAGCCCGCTCGACTCGAGCCGGCTGACGAGCAGGCGGATGCTGGCCTGGCCGACCGCGGCGAAGTCCTGCCGGACGGTCGTCAGCGGCGGCGCGAAGAACTCCGCCTCCGGGATGTCGTCGAAGCCCGCGATGGCCACCTGCCCGGGAACCGACAGGCCCGCCTCGCGGAAGGCCCGCATGACGCCCAGCGCCATCTGGTCGTTCGCCACGAAGACCGCGGTCACGTCCGCGGAGCGCCGCCGCGCGCCGCTCGCGGCGACCCGGCCGGCCAGCTCCTGGCCGGCGCGGTAGCCCGACAGCGGCGTCCAGTCCCCCACCAGCGGCGGGGGCACCTCGACGCCCGCCTCCTCCAGGGTGTCGCGCCAGCCGCGCTCGCGCGCCTCGGCCTCCAGCCAGTCCGAGGGGCCCGCCACGTGCCAGACCGTGCGGTGCCCGGCGCCGAGCAGGTGGCCGGTGACCAGCCGGGCACCGAGGTCCTGGTCCACCGACACGCCGGGGATCGGAAGGGAGTGGCCGCCCTCGACGGTCACCACGGGGAACGGCAGCCGCAGCTCCGCCAGCGCGGCGACGGCGGCGCTGTGCGGGACGATCACCACGATGCCCTCCACCCCCCAGTCGCTGAGGTGGTCGATCGCGTCGGAGAGGGCCTTGGCGCTGTAGCGGCGCAGGGTGACGGCGGAGACCATGAACCCTTCGTCGCGGGCGGCCTCCTCCAGCCCGAAGAGCATGCTCGCCGGGCCGAACAGCGTCGGATTGCAGGCCACCACGCCGAGCGTCAGGGTCCGCCGGGTGACCAGGGCGCGCGCGGAGGAGTTCCGCCGGTAGCCCAGCTCCTCGATCGCGCGCAGTACGGCGTCCCGCGTCGTGTCCCGTACATTGGGGTGGTCACTCAGCACCCGTGACACGGTCTGGTGCGACACCCCGGCACGCTGGGCGACGTCCGCCATCGTGGGGGCCCGGCGGGGACCAGTGCTTTGCGCGGTCTGCGACATACTACTCCGATCACTGTTAACGCCATTGTTAGCGTTCACAGACAGGGGCGTCAAGGCCCGCACCGCAAACTCTCGTGCAGGTCGGCCCCGTTCGGGCAGCGCCGTCACCGCAGCTGGGCTCGGGGTGCCCGCTCCGTGGAGCGGGCACCCCGAGCCCTCGCCTTCACCGTGCGGTCAGGACTGCGGAGCCTCGGCCCACGGCGTGCCGACGATCCAGCTGGAGTCGTCGGCCCAGCCGGCCGGCGCGTCCTGGGCGTTGCTCCCTCCGTTGCTCGCCAGATAGACGGTGCCGTCGAAGGACCGGAGGTACTTCGTCGGGTAGTTCACCGACTGGAACGACACCCCGGTTCCGCTGTTGCCGGGGGTCTGGCAGAACGTCGCGTCCTGGGAGAACAGCGTGCTGCCGTCGTTCGGCTGGAGGTGGAACTGGAAGTTCTGGTGCCGCAGGTAGCTGCCGGGCTTGTTGATCGACTCGAACGAGACGCAGCTCGGGTCGTCCAGCCCCGGGGCTTCCACCCAGGTGGCGTCCTGCTTCACCGAGGCCGGGCTGCTCGAGGTCACCGCAGCGGTGACCACGAGGTCGTCGCCGTCGTCGTGGACGACGTAGTCCGACGTGCTGCCGGCCGTCGTCATCTGCAGCGAGACCAGCGGCCCGGGGTCGAGCGAGAAGCCCTTGTTGGCCGCGCCCGGCGTGGGGTTGTTGGACGTGGTGAAGTCGTTGCAGTTGCTGTCGGTGTCGACGCCGTCCGGGAAGCGGCCGGCGCTGCTGCCCGCGCCGGGGGCCGGGACGCGGCAGCCGCCCTGCCCCGAGCCCGACGTGCCCTGGTAGCCCTCGGCGCTCCAGGGATCCACGAGGCTGCCGTAGTTGAGGCTGTCGGCGACGTGGCCCTTGCCGTCGGTCAGCACCATGGTGCCCGCGCTCGCGGACAGGGCGGGCCCGCCGAACCACTGGTCCGGCGCCACCTGCCCCTGGTAGCCGGCCGTCGTGGCGGCCGCGTCGCGCACGGAGGCGTTGATCGCGTGGCGGTGCTGCAGGGGCTGGTCGAGCGTGACACCGGAGCCGAGGGCCTGCACCGGCTCGTTGCTGGCGTGGGAGAACGCCGTGGCGGGCGTGAAGGTCACGCCCGTTCCGCGGTCGCTGAACGGCAGGTTGGACGAGTGGGCGGACTTCAGGGGCGCGGTCAGGTCGACGCCCGTGCCCGTGGCGCCCGAGGTGCCGACCGCGGCGACGGTCACGCTCTCGGTCCGCGAGCCGATGTCCAGCCTGATGGTGTCGCCGGCCGAGATGTTGGTGGTCGACGAGACCTTGACGTTGGTGGAACCGGCGGCGGCGTCCGCCGACAGCCGGGCCTGCGTTCCGGGCTTCCCGACGGCGGTGACCGTCGCGACGTCCAGGTGGTCGCCGTGGCCGAGGGCCACCTTCTGCCCCACGGTGAAGCCGGAGGTGCTGGTCACCGGGACGTTCGTCGAGCCGGCCGGGACGGTGAGGATCGGACCGTCGGGAAGCGGCTGCCACAGCGGGGTGCTGGCGGAGGCGGCGGTGCCGACGCCCGCGACGGTGCGCGTCTCGGCGCCGGAACCGGTGTCGAGGGTGATCCGGTCACCCGCGTTCAGCCCTGCGGTGCTCCTCAGGTCGACGGTGGTGTCGCCGGATCGGGCCGGCGCGGCCAGACCGGACGTGGACAGGCCAAGGACGTAGTGCCCGCCGGCCGGCAGCGTGGTGCCGGGCGGGACGGTCACCGTGGAGAAGACCGCCTGCTGGGTCGGGTGCTCGGTCAGCGTCCAGTGCGAGATGTCGACCGCCGTCGTGCCGGTGTTGGCCAGCTCGATGAACTGGTCGGTGGAGTCGGCGGCGGTCCGGGTGCGGAACTCGTTGATCTTGATCGCGTCGGTGTTCCGCACGTGCTCGGTCGTCGTCGCGGCGCCGGCCTGCGACGATGCCTGGTCCGTCCAGGTCGCGCGGCCGCCCAGGTCGCCCTCGAAGGCGCCCGCCCCGGAGGTGATGGTGAACGTGGCGCTCACGCTCTGGCCGGGCTCGACGGACGCGAAGACGTGCGTGCCCTTGGCCTTGGCGTCCCAGCCGCCGGGCAGCGCGAGGTCCAGCCGCACGCCCAGGGCCGGCGACCGGCCGGTGTTGGTGAACGTCAGGGTGGAGTCCTGCGAGGTGCCGGGCGCGAAGGTCTGCAGTCCCGGCGGGGTGTCCGTGGCCGAGGCCGGCGCGAGGCTCAGCTGCTGGACGGCGTAGCGGGCCGCGACGACGTTGGCCTGCACCGCCTGGTCGGTGGCGTCCGACGGGTACCCGGACGTCATGACGCCCTCGTAGAAGGTGCCTTGGGAGCCGTTGCTGTTGTCACCGCCGTTGCCCAGGACGATGGCGCCCTGCTTGCGCATCGGGTCGTACGTCGAGTCGACCCGCTGGCCGTCGAACATCGTGGTGAGGGCGCCGTGTTGGGCGTCTCCGCCCAGCGTCGCCCAGTGGTGTGCCTCGCCCTTGGCGACCGCGGTCACGAAGCGGTCCGTGACGCTGGGAAGTCCGGCGCAGAGCTTGGACGAGCTGCCCGGGTTCACGCAGCCGACCAGGTTGTTCTCCTGGTCGGTCATGATCCACGGGCCGGGGGCGGCGCCGTGGTACCAGCCGGTGGAGTTGCCGAAGTAGGCGGTCTCCATGGTGCCGTTGCCGTCGTCGCGGCTGTCGGTCTCGGCGTTTCCGTAGTCGAAGCAGCAACCGTTGTTGTAGTGCTGGCCGTTGATGATCCAGTACATGCCCTCGGACTGGTCGTCCACCGCGATGCCGCGGGTGTCGTTGTTGCGCAGTCCCATGCCCGGCTCGATGTAGACGCCGTAGGCCTTGTGGCCGCCGACCGTGATCGGTGCCATGTCCGCGATCGGCAGGTTGTCGGCCCCGCCCATGGCCGGCCCGCTGAACCCTCCGCGGGGCGCCTGGGTGAGGTCGTTGTGGTTCGGGGACTGGTCGTACACGACGGTGATCAGGCACGTGGTGCCGGCACAGAACTTGTCCTGGGCCGCCGCGTCGGCGTAGCCGCCGCCGTCCGGCACCGGCGTCGACGCCGGGGCGGTCACCCCGATGTCCCGGACCTTGCCGTCGGACGTCCGGCGGACCTGGTACAGCGGCCCGTCGTAGGAGGCGTAGAGCGCGCGGGTGGTGCTGTGCGCGGCCGAACACGGCGTGCCGGCCTTGGCGTAGATGTCGCACGGGCCCTGGGGCCTCGCCGGAGCGGTCGGGTTCGCCGTGGCCGGCGAGGCGGCCGTGACCGAGAAACCGATCAGCGCGAGCAGGACCGCCGCGAGCGCGGTGATCATTCTGCGACAGGTGCGGGTGGTGCCGGGTCTGAACATCTCTGGAATCAACTCCTGCGTCGTTCAGTCACCTTGACGAAGGTCGCGCCGGCGCTGGCTCGGCTTCGCCGCCACGCGGGTTCACGGGCGGCCGGTCGCAGAGCAGCACACATGGCAGAAGGGCGCACAGATGTGGGGGGACGGTCGTGGTTGAGCATCCCTGTTCTGTTAGCGCTAACATTCCCGTGCTTGTTAACGTATGGCACTTGACGAAGTCGCGTCAAGGATTCCTGCACGATTCGGGGTCGGACCGCTGCGCACGGGCCCGCCTCCAGGCCCGTGACCTGGACCAACGCCCTCTCCGCAGGCACGCGTTGATGCCCTGTCACCCCTTGGTGCCGTGCGCCGGGCCGCCGTCGACCCGCCGCCGGCCGCGGCCTCGACCCCCTCACCAGGGTGAACGCGCACATGGGCG
>WRCZ01000027.1 GCA_009783685.1 Actinomycetes bacterium | reverse complement strand
CTGCGGGCGATGGGGCGGTGGACCGAGGAGCACGGCGAGGAGTTGCTCGAAGCCCAGGAACGGGCCGGCGGCTCCGCCTCGTAGGGGGACAACGGCGAGCCGTCGGGACGGAGCGCCGGGCCGCCCGAACGGGTCCGGGCCCGCCCGCCGGCCGGACCGGCTCAACCCGTCGGGGTCCGTCCGCCGAGCAGCGAGGCCGACTGCGGGTCGGCGTAGACGGTGCAGGAACGGTGGGTGCGCAGCACGGTGCTGGGCCACTCGGTGCCGAGCGGGGCTTCGAACGTCGCCCGCACCGCCTCGGCCTTCAGCGCGCCGGGGACCATGCAGAACAGGTGGCCGGCGCTCATCAGCGTCGGGATGGTGACCGTGACGGCCTTCTCGGGCACGTCCGCCAGGGCGCCGAAGCAGCCGTCGGCGACCTGCTGCTCGCGGCAGGCCCGGTCGAGGGACACCGGCTTGACCGCGTAGGGGTCGTCGAAGTCCGCAACGGGCGGGTCGTTGAAGGCCAGATGGCCGTTCATGCCGATCCCCAGGCAGACGATGTCGATGGGCTGCTGGAGGAGGAGTTCGGCGTAGCCGGCGGCGGCGGCCTGCGCGCCGCCGGGCGCCGTCGTGTCGATGTAGTGCACGGCGCCGAAGGGGAGCCTGCCGAACAGCGCCTCCCGCAGCCAGTTGCCGAAGCGCTCGGGTGCCTCGGGGGGCAGGTCGAGGTACTCGTCCATGTGGAAGGCCGTCACCCGGCGCCAGTCGATGCCGGGTTCGCGGGTCAGGGCGGCCAGGGTCTCCGACTGGCTGGGGGCCGCGGCGAAGATCATGCGGGCGTGACCTCGGTCGGCCAGGATCCGGCGCAGCCGCCGGGCGATCTCGTGCGCTGCCGTCTCGCCGAGCACCTGGCGGTCCGGCAGAACGCGCAGCATGGCGTCAAGGTCGTTTGGTGGCATGACGGGAGTGTGACGTGCAACCGGTTGCACGTCAAGTGCCGTCAGGCGCCGTAAAGTGAGCGCATGCCGACTCGCCCACGCCCGTCCTCCGGTGTCACCATCGGCGACGTCGCGGCCGCCGCCGACGTCTCGCGCGCCACGGTCTCCCGCGCCTTCTCCCGGCCCGAACTGCTCCGCCCGGAAACCGTCGACCACGTGAAAGCCGTGGCGGAACGGCTCGGTTACACCGCCAACCGCGCGGCGCAGGCCCTGTCGACCGGGCGGTTCGGCAACATCGCCATGGTCGTGCCGGACGTCGCGAACCCCTTCTTCCCGCCCATGGTCCGCACCGTCCAGTCCCGCGCGGAACAGGCCGACCTGGCCGTCTTCCTCGGGGACGCCGACGAGTCCGCGGAACGCGAGGCCAAGCTCGCCGCGCGCTTCAGCCCGCAGGTGGACGGGTTCATCCTGGCCTCGCCCCGGCTCTCGGCCGAGCGGATCTGGGAGCTGGCCGACAAGCGCCCGGTGGTCCTGGTGAACCGGGACGTCGAGGGGATCCCCCGGGTCCTCATCGACTCGTCGGGCGGGATGACCGAGGGCGTGGTGCACCTGAAGCGGCTGGGGCACCGGCGGATCGCCTACCTCGCGGGTCCCCGCGACTCCTGGTCCGACCAGCAGCGCAGGTCCGCCATCACGCGGGCGGCCGCCGCGGCGGGCATGGAGGTCGAGGTCATCGAGGTGGGACGGCCCAGCTACACGGCGGGCCGCAGCGCGGTGTCCGCGCTCGTGGCGGCGGGCGCGACGGCCGCGGTCGCGTTCGACGACGTGGTGTCCCAAGGGGTGCTGGCGGGGCTGGAACTCCGGGACATCGCGGTCCCCAGGGACTTCAGCCTGATGGGGTGCGACGACACCCTGGCCGCCCTCACGACACCCGCCATGACCAGCGTGTCCGCCGCTTCCGCCGCGGCCGGCACCGCGGCCGCGGACCTCCTGGTGCGCATGCTGGAGACCGGCCGCGCCGAGCCGGAGCGGCTCACCGTGGCGACCCATCTGGTGGTCCGCGCGACGACGGGGCCCGCCGCCGGCTGACGCACGCCGAAAGGCAAAACCTTCGCGCGGGCCATTGACGTGCAACCGGTTGCATGTTTGGGTTCCGGCCATGACGCGCATAGCCGTTGCCGGCGCAGCCCATCCTCACGTCGACTACGTGGTGGACGAGATCAGCCGGTCGCAGAACCTCCAGTTGGTGGCCGTCGCCGATCCGGTGCGCGAGCTGGCCGAGAAGTGGGCCGCTCCGCACGGCGCCCCGGTCTTCACCGACCACCGCAGGATGCTCGACGCCGTACGGCCGGACGTGGTCGTCACGGCCGGCGTCTACGGTGACCGGGGCCGGATCGTCCGCGACGCGCTGGACGCCGGCTGCCATGTGCTGGCGGACAAGCCGCTGTGCACGACGCTGGACGACCTCGACGCCATCGCCGCGGCCGCGCGGCGCAGCGGTCGCCACGTGGTGCTGATGCTGGAGAAGCGGTACTACCCCGAGACCCTGGCCGCCCTGGAACTGGTACGCGCCGGGGTGCTCGGCGAGATCACCGGCGTGCTGTCGTCGGGCCCGCACAAGCTCAACCGGCCGGCGCGGCCCGGCTGGTTCTTCGAACGGGCCCGCTACGGCGGCATCCTGGGCGACCTGGCCGTGCACGACATCGACGCCGCGCTGTACTTCACCGGGCTCACCGCGGGCACCGTCGCCGGCAGCGTCGCGGGCACCACCCCGGGCACGGCGGGCTTCGCGCCCTACGGCGTCGCCACGCTCGCCGCCCCGGACGTGCTGGTGACGGCCGAGGTCAGCTGGATGACCCCCGCGGCGTCCGCGGTGCACGGCGACTACCGCATGAGGCTGGTCGGAACGCGCGGCACCGCCGAACTGCTGTGGGCGCGCCGCCGCCTGGTGGTCACCACCGACGGCGAGCCGACGCACGACGTCCCCCTGCCCGAGGGCTTCCGCCCCGCCCAACTGCCGCTGCGCGCCCTCGCGTCCGGCGAGCAGCCCGACATCTCCACCCGCCAGGGCCTGCTGGCGACCCGGTTGGCGCTGCTCGCCCAGCAGTCCGCCGACTCCGGCGGGACGCGGATCGCGTGGTCGGCCCCGACCGTCGCCGCCGCGGACACCAGCGCCTGACCCGCGCGAACACCCCAGGAACCGCCCGAAAGTGAGGGAAGTGACCATGCGATTCGCCCTGGTGGGCGCCGGCGTCATCGGCGCCGTGCACGCCCGGCTGATCACCGCGCTCGGCGAGAGCGACGCGAGCGTCCGGCTCGCCGCCGTCGTCGACGAGGACCTCGGCAGGGCCGAAGCCCTGGCCGGCCAGTACGGCGGCCGCGCCTTCGCGAGCCTGGCCGACGCGCTGGCCGCCGAAGCCGTCGACGCGGTCGCCGTCTGCCTGCCCAGCGCCCTGCACGCGGACGCGGCGGTCGAGGCGCTGGCCGCCGGCAAGCACGTGCTCGTCGAGAAGCCCGTGGACATCACGCTGGCCGCGGCCGACCGGATCGTCGAGGCGCAGCGCGGCACCGGGCTCACCGTCGCCGTGATCAGCCAGCGCCGCTTCCAGGCGCCCGCCGCCTTCATCAAGGACTCGGTGGAGGCAGGGCGGCTGGGCCGGATCACCTCCGGGATCGCCGAGTCGGCGTTCTACCGCCCGCAGGCGTACTTCGACTCCGGGGACTGGCGCGGCACCGCGGCCGTCGACGGCGGCGGTGCCCTGATGAACCAGGGCATCCACGCGCTGGACCTGCTGCTGTGGATGCTCGGGAAGCCGGTCGAGGTCAGCGCGCAGACCGGGCGCGTCGCCCACGAGGCCATCGAGGTGGAGGACCTGGCCGCGGCCACCATCCGCTTCGAGAGCGGCGCCGTCGGGCTGGTGCTGGCCAGCACCGCCGCCTACCCCGGCCTGCCCGTGCGGCTGTCCGTCCACGGCGACCGGGGAAGCGCGGTGATGGCCGACGACCGGCTGGAGTACTTCCACTCGGCGGACCCCGCCGCGCCCGCCGGGCCGCCCGACGAGCCACTGCGCGACGGCTGGGGCCCCGTCGACGTCGCGCACCTCGCCCAGTACGAGGACTTCGTCGACGCCGTCCGCACCGGCCGCGAGCCGGCCGTGACGCTGGCCGCGGGGCGCCGGGCGCTCGCCGTGGTCAGGGCCGTGTACCAGTCCGCCGACGAGGGCCGCCCCGTCGTGCTCGAGGAGGTCTGAACCATGAACGCCACGCGCCGTCTCGCCATCGTCGGAACCGAGAACAGCCACGCCGAGGAGATCGTCCGGCACCTCAACGTCAAGCAGATCTCGCCGCACGCCCGGGTGACCGCCCTCGTCGGCGAGGACGACGCCCGCAACCGGGAACTCGCCGAGCTGGGCGGCGGCCTGCCGATCGTGCCCACCGCGACCGCGGTGCTCGGCCTCGTCGACGCGCTGATCGTCACCAACCGCGACGGCGCGCTGCACCGTGCGCAGGCCGTGCCGTTCCTGGAAGCGGGCATCCCGGTCTGGGTGGACAAGCCGCTGGCCGCCGGCACCGCGGACGCGAGGGCGATCATCGAGGCCGCCGCCCGCGGCGGGGCGCCCATGACCTCCTACTCCGCGGTCCGTTGGGTCCCGGACGCCGACCGGCTGGAGGAGGCGGCCACCGGGATCGGTGAGATCCAGGCGGTCACCGTCACCGGCCCCGCGGACCCCGCAAGCGAGCACAGCGGCATCTTCTTCTACGGCATCCACGCCGCCGACCTCGCCCAGCGCCTGGCGCCCGGGGTGCCGGGCCCCGTCGAGGTCGAGCGGTCCGGTGCCACCGTCGTGGCCCGCTACCGCTGCGGCGGGGTGCCGGTCACCCTGCAACTCGTCACCCCCGACGACGCCGGACGCGTGCCGTTCCACGCGGAGATCGTCGGCCGCCACGGCCTGGTGAGCCGCGACATCGAGCTGGACGCCGACTACGTGGAGCCGGGCCTGCGGGTCTTCCTGCGGATGCTCGAGTCCGGCGTCCCTCCCCTGGACGCGGAGGTGCTGCTGGCACCGATCACCGTCCTGGAGCAGATCCGCGCCGCCCTGTGAGGCAGCCACCCCCAGCCATGCAAATCCTTCATCGAAAGAGACATGCCCTATGGATGCGCGAATCATCAAGTGCGCGGCGGCGGCCCTGGCCGTCGGCCTGCTGACGGTCGGCTGTTCCTCGGCCTCGGGCGGCAGCGGCGAATCGGTCTCCGGCGGGCCCGACAAGGGCACCGTCCGGGTGTGGTTCATGCAGGACTCGATCCCGCAGGACGCGCAGGACTACCTGAAGACCGCGTTCGAGAAGGAGCACCCCGGCTCCACGCTGAAGATCGAGATCCAGCAGTGGGACGACATCATCGCCAAGCTGCAGACCGCGATGGCCAGCGACAAGGAGACCCCGGACCTCGCCGAGATCGGCAACACCACCGCGTCGACGTTCGCCAGCGTCGGCGCCTTCGCCGACCTCAGCCCGCTGTACCAGGAGCTGGGCGGCGCGAAGCTGATCCCCAGTTTCGTCGGCGCCGGCACCGCCCACGGCAAGAAGTACGCGCTGCCGCTGTACGCCGGAGCCAGCGTCATCTACTACCGCAAGGACCTGTTCGCCAAGGCGCACATCGCGCAGCCCAGGACGCTCGGTGAGCTGGTCCGGGCGGCCCAGAAGGTCAAGGCGGCCAACCCCGACAAGCACCGCAACTTCCAGGGCATCTACCTGCCGGCCGCCGACAACCACTTCATGGAGGCGTGGATCTTCTCGCAGGGCGCCAACTACGCCCGGCAGAACGCCGACGGCACGTGGAAGGGCACGCTGGCCACCCCGCAGGCCGGGGCCGGACTCGCCATGCTGCAGGAGCTGTGGAAGACCGCCGCGCTGGGCGCGTCGGACTCCTCCCAGCAGGGCGCCGCGCCCTGGGTGCCGTACAACAACGGCGAGGTCGCGATCGTCTCCGGGCGCACCTTCGCGGAGAAGAACATCTCGCCCGAGATGAAGAAGAACACCGCGGTCATGGCGATCCCGCCGGTCACGGCAGGGGGCGTCGGCCACTCGTTCTCCGGCGGTTCGAGCATCGGCATCTCGGCCAAGTCGCAGGTGAAGTCGCTGGCCCAGGACGCGCTCAAGCTGGTCTACGGCAAGGAGTTCCAGGCCAAGGTCGCCGCGCAGGGGTGGATCCCCGGCAACACCGACTACACGAGCGCGATCCCGCAGAGCCTGTCCAGCGGGCAGTTGCAGGCGCAGATCGTGGCGAACTCGGTGCTCACCCCGACCGCCGAGAACTGGGCCGTCGTGCAGGGCGACAACATCCCCGCCGACTTCTGGGCCCAGCTCGCCCGCGGTGGTGACGCCGGGAAGCTGGCCCGGGAGACGGACGGCAAGATCGAGAAGGTCCTGAACAAGAAATGACCACCGATCCGGGTCTCACGCCCGCGGTGCCGGCGGCCCGCCGCCGGCACCGCAGGACGCAACTCACGCCCTACCTGCTCGTCGCGCCGGTGTTCGTGGCCGTCATCGTGGCCCTGGGCTATCCGCTGGTCCGCCAGATCGTGATGTCCTTCCAGGAGTTCGGGCTGCGCCAGCAGTTCGGTCAGGCACCTGAGTGGGTAGGCCTGGACAACTACCGGACGGTGCTCAGCGATCCGGCGATGCTGAGGGTGCTGCTCCGCTCGATCGTGTTCTGCCTCGTCTGCGTGGTGCTGACGATGGTGGCCGGGACCGCCCTGGCCGTGCTCATGACGGTGGTGAGCCGGTGGGCCCGGCTCGCGCTCCAGGTCGCGCTGCTGTTCGTCTGGGCGATGCCGGTCATGGTGACCGTGACGGTGTGGCAGTGGCTGTTCGACAGCCGCTACGGCGTCGTCAACTGGCTGCTGAGCCACCTCGGTTTCACCGGGATGGAAGGGCATGCCTGGACTGCTGATCCGATGGGGCTGTTCACCGTGGCGGCGCTGATCGTGGTCTGGATGAGCGTGCCGCTGGTCGCCTTCATGAGCTACGCGGGCCTCAGCCAGGTCCCGGCGGAGGTGATGGAGGCCGCGTCGCTGGACGGGGCGTCCGCCTGGCGCCGGTTCCGCAGCGTGATGCTGCCGCTGGCGCTGCCGGTCATCATGATCGTCGGCCTGCTCCAGATCGTCTGGGACCTGCGGGTGTTCACCCAGATCTACGTGCTCCAGCAGAACGGCGGCTCCACCGACGACACCAACCTGCTCGGCACCGCCATCTACCGGCTGGGCATCGGCCAGGGCGACTACGGGATGGCCTCCGCGCTGGCCACCGTGGTGCTGATCCTCACCCTGCTGCTGACCTGGAAGTACATCAGCACGCTGGTCAACCAGCAGAAGGAGGCGGCGGCCCGATGAGCACGTCCACGTTCTCCCGCACCCCCCACGGCGGCCCGTCGAGGACGGGCCCGTCACCCGCGGCCGGTAGCCCGGCGCCGGCGGGCCGGCGCAAGCGGCGCCGGCGCAGCCGCCCGGTGCTGAACGCGATCGCCGTCCTGGCCGCGCTGGTGTGGGTCTTCCCGGTCTACTGGATGGTCAACACCGCGCTGGTGCCCACCTCGGAACTGTTCACCCTCACCCCGCGATTCGTGCCGTTCCCGACCTCCTTCGAGCACTTCTCGGGGGTGCTGCGGGACGAGAAGTTCTGGTCGGCACTGCGCATGAGCGCCATCGTGGCGCTCGTCGTGGTGGTCCTCGCGGTGCTGTTCGGCTTCCTCGCGGCGGTGGCGGTCAGCCGCTTCCGGTTCCGTGGCAGGGGTGCGCTGATCATGCTGGTGATCCTCGTACAGATGCTGCCGGCGGAGGCCCTGTTCATCTCGCAGTTCCGGATGCTCGACGACTGGAACCTGCTCAGCTCGGTGCCCGGCCTGTCGCTGCTGTGCCTCGGCGGGATCGTGCCGTTCACGGTCTGGCTGCTGCGCGGCTTCATCGACGGCGTCCCGGTGGAGCTGGAGGAGGCGGCGATGGTCGACGGCTGCAGCCGGGTGGGCGCCTTCTTCCGCGTCACCCTGCCGCTGCTCGGACCCGGGCTGGTCACCTCGTCGGTCTTCGCCTTCCTGCACACCTGGAACGAGTACAACCTCGCGCTGATCGTCATGACCAAGACCGACCACGCGACGCTGCCCCTGTGGCTGCGCAGCTTCAGCAGCGAGACCTCCGCGACCGACTGGGGCGGGGTGATGGCCGGCTCCACGCTGATCGCCGTGCCGGTGATCGCCCTGTTCCTGTCGGTGCACTCCCGGATGGGCTCCGGTCTGGTGGCGGGGGCGGTCAAGGGCTGATGGAGGGACAACTCCCGGGCGGGCGCAACGCCGTGGTGCGGACCGACCGCGAAGGCCGGATCCGGTCCGTCGAGCACCGTGAACCCGCCGGCCGCGACGCGGCGTGCTTCCTGACCCCCGGCCTGGTCGATCTCCAGGTCAACGGCTACGGCGGCCATGACGTCAACGCCGAGGGCCTGAGCGTCGACACGGTGCACGCGCTGGCCCGCGCCCTGTGGGCGGCCGGCACCACGACGTTCTTCCCGACGGTCGTCACCGCCGGCCACGACAGGATCGTGCACGCGCTGGAGGTCATCGCCGAGGCGGTCCGCGGCGACGCCCTGCTCGCCCACTCGATCGCCGGCATCCACGTCGAAGGCCCGTATCTCTCACCGGTGGACGGGGCACGCGGCGCCCACGACGCGGACTGCCTGCGGGACCCGGACACCGCCGAACTGGCCGACTGGATCGCGGCGTCGGACGGCCTGCTGCGGATCGTCACGCTCGCACCCGAGCGGGCGAACGCCACCGCGTACATCGACCGGGCGGTGCGGTCCGGCGTCCTGGTGGCGCTCGGGCACTGCGCGGCCGAGCCCGACCGGATCCACCGGGCGGCGGCCGCAGGGGCGTCGCTGTCGACCCACCTGGGCAACGGCATCCAGCCGACGCTGCCGCGCCACCCGAACCCGATCTGGGCGCAGCTCGCCGACGACCGGCTGTCCGCCGGGTTCATCGCCGACGGCCACCACCTGCCGGCCGACACCCTGACCGCCATGGTCCGCGCCAAGGGCCTCCGGCGCTCGTTCCTGGTCAGCGACGCGGCGGCGCTCGCCGGCTCCCCACCGGGCCGCTACACGACACCCGTCGGCGGCGACGTCACCGTCACCGCCGACGGCGGCCTGGTCCTCACCGGCAGCGCCCTGCTCGCCGGCTCGGCGGCCTCGCTCGCGGACTGCGTCCGCTGGACGCGCGCCCACACCCCGTTCCCCGACGGGGACGTCCTGGCCCTCGCGACGTCCAACCCCGCGCGCATCGCCGGGCTCCGCGACCGCGGGACCCTGGCGGCCGGCGCCGCCGCCGATCTGGTGCTGCTGGACGAGGAGTTCCGCGTCCTGCGCACGGTGGTCGCCGGCACGACCGTCCACCGCGTGGACGAACTTCCCACGCCGTAACCGCAGTTCTCCCTCCCAGAGAAGAGGAGCACCGTCATGCGAAGAAGCAGAAGACCCTGGGCCCTGGCACTGTCCGTGCTGTGCGCGGGCACCGCCTGGCTGGCGCCGGCCGGCTCCGCACACGCCGCCGAGACCCCGATGATCTCCATCGACTCCCCGGCCGACCACGCGACGGTCGACGGGCACACCCTGACGGTCAGCGGCCGCTACGCGGAGACCGGCGACCTGAAGCTGGTCGTCGACGCCCAGCGGACCGTGCCCGTCACGACCGACGCCGCCGCCGGCACCTGGACGGCGACCGTCGACGTCGGCGACCAGGACGGGACCGTCGGCCTCGCCGTCTACGGCAAGAACCTCCAGACCCTGTACTCGAAGTGGTCCAACCTCGTCTCGGTGGACGTCCACAACCCCGCCGCGGCGAAACCCGCGGTCCGGATCGTCTCGCCCGCCATGTCCGACCGGCTCACCGGCGCCACCGTGCCGGTCGTCGTCGAGGCCACGCCGGGGAGCGGGCTGCGCGGGGTCGAGGTGCGGGCCAACGGCCGCGCCTGGCGGACGGCCCATCCGGTCCCGGGCTCCCCGAACCGCTACCTGGCACGGCTCGACCTGCGTGCCCTGTCCCCGGGCTTCGCCGGCCTGGAGGCCCGAGCCACCGACCGGCGCGGGCACGTCGGCACCTCCACCACCACCTACGTCTCGCTCGGGGGAGCGAAGCCCGCCGCGCGCCGGACGTACGACCAGAACCGCGCCATGTGGGTCTGGGAGCAGAACTCCTACCCGGTGGTGTTCGACACCGCCGCGCGCGACCGGCTCGGCCGGATGATGGACGACACCACCACCTTCCCCGGTTCCGACCCCGTCCGGACCCTGTACCTCGGTGTGGCCGCCTCCCAGGGCAAGGACATGCTGCGTGACTCCCGCCCCCAGGTGGCGTCCTTCGTGCGCTGGGCGCGCGGCCGCGGCTACCACGTCCAGGCGGTCGTCGCCGGCGGCACCACCCCGCCGAACCTGGGCGCGCTGCCCCCGTACCAGCACTACGCGATCAGCGAGTTCGAGAAGGTCCTCGACTACAACCTGGCCGTCCCGGCGGACGCCCGCTTCGACGGCGTGAACGTCGACATCGAGCCGTACAGCCTCGCCCCGTGGAGCGACGCGAGCAGCAACCTCCAGGTCGTCTACCTCGACCTGCTGGAGCAGCTCGTCCGGCTGCGGGACGCCTCCGGCGAGCCGCTGCTGTTCGGCCCCGCCATCCCGAGCTGGTTCGACACCTCCACGCCCTGCTGCACCGCCGTCACCTGGCACGGCAGGACCGCCCCCCTGAGTGACCACGTGCAGGACCTCAGCGACTACGTTTCGCTGATGGACTACGTGGACCACGCCGACAACGGCGGGATCATCGCCCGCGCGGCCCACGAGGTCGCCTACGCCCGGCAGATCGACAAGCCGGAGTCCGTGGTGATCGGCGTGGAGACCAAGGACCTGACCGGCGGCGGCGATCCGCCGAGCGTCACCTTCTGGGAGGAGGGCCGCACCTACATGGAGGCCGAACTCGCCAAGGTCTACGCGGCCTACGCCCCCGACGAGACCTACTTCGCCGGCATCGCCATGCACCACTACGGGAACCTGCTCATCTTCCCGTCGGTGCAGGGCGGCGGCGGGGTCACCTACCCCCAGGGATAGAAGCACGCTCGATGCGCACACTCAACCGGTCGACGGCCGGGGCCCGTTCGCGGGCCCCGGTGCGGATCGTCCATCTCGGACTCGGCGCGTTCCACCGCGCCCACCAGGCCTGGTACACCCACCGGGCCGACGAGGAGAACGCCTGGGGCATCGCGGCGTTCACCGGCCGCAGGCCCGACGCGGCGCACCTCCTGGCCGCGCAGGACGGCCTCTACTCGGTGACCGAACGCGCCGGCAGCGGCGACCGCGTCGAGCTGGTCGGATCCCTCGTCGCCGCCCACGACGGTGCCGATCGGCAACGGCTGCGCGAGCTCGGCGGGGGACCGGGGATCGCCGCGGTGACGCTGACCGTCACCGAGGCCGGCTACCGCCTCGACCCCGAGGGGGAGTTGGACCTGGCCGC
Source organism: Actinomycetes bacterium (assembly GCA_009783685.1). Classification (GTDB taxonomy): domain Bacteria; phylum Actinomycetota; class Actinomycetes; order Streptomycetales; family Streptomycetaceae; genus Actinacidiphila. The sequence continues at coordinate 8,878 of WRCZ01000027.1, read as the reverse complement.
GCCGGACGTCCAGCAGGACCTGCGGGTGCTGCGCGGCGGCGACGGCCCGCTGCTCACCGCCCCCGCCCGGCTGGTCGACCTGCTGGCCGCCCGCCGTCGCGCCGGGGCCGGTGGCATCGCCGTCGTCTCCTGCGACAACCTCCCCGGCAACGGCGCGGTGACCCGGCGCGTCGTCCGCGCCCTGGCCGCCGAGGTGGACGGGGCGCTGGTCGACTGGGTGGACGCGCACGCCGGATTCGTCAGCACGTCCGTCGACCGCATCACGCCGCGCACCACCGCCGCCGACATCGGGCTGGCATCGGCGCGGCTCGGGCTGCGGGACGGCGCGGCGGTGGTCGCCGAGCCGTTCCACAGCTGGGTGCTCAGCGGCCGCTTCCCGGCCGGCCGGCCGCCGTGGGAGCGGGCAGGCGCGCTGTTCGTCGACGACGTGGAGCCGTACGAGCGGCGGAAGTTGTGGCTGCTGAACGGGGCGCACTCGATGCTCGCCTACACCGGGTCCGCCCGCGGCCACGGCACGGTCGCGGACGCGATCCGCGACCCCGCGTGCCGGCAGGAGGTCGAGGAGTTCTGGGACGCCGCCGCCCGCCATCTGACCGAGGAGAGTCTCGATGTCCCCGCGTACCGGCAGCAGTTGCTCGACCGGTTCGGCAACCCTCGCATCGCCCACCACCTCGCCCAGATCGCCATGGACGGCAGCGTGAAACTGCGCGCCCGCATCCTGCCCGTCGTCCGGGCCGAGCAGGCGGCCGGACGCGACGCCGCACCCGCATTGCGCTGCGTGGCGGCCTGGGCCGGGCACGTCCTCGCGGCCCCCGACCCCGCGGCACTTCCGGACAGTGCCGCTCCCGACCTGGCCCGCGCCTGCGCGCTGGCCGGCGACACCCGGCGTCTCGCGGCGCTGCTGTCGGTGATCACCCCCGCCTGGGGAGAGGACCCGGCAGTCGTGGCCTCCGTCCGGCGGCTCCGCCGATCCTGAAACCAAGAAGGCAGGCATGCAGATAACCTCGGCCGACGTCATCGTCACCAGCCCCCACCGCAACTTCGTCACCCTCAAGATCACCACCGACGAGGGCGTCACCGGCCTCGGCGACGCGACGCTCAACGGCCGGGAACTGGCCGTCGCCGCCTATCTGAAGGAGCACGTGGCCCAGCTCCTGACCGGCCGCGACCCGCACCGCGTCGAGGACACCTGGCAGTTCCTCTACCGCGGGGCCTACTGGCGGCGCGGCCCCGTCACCATGGCGGCGATCGCGGCGGTCGACATGGCGCTGTGGGACATCAAGGGCAAGGTCGCGGGCCTGCCCGTCTACCAGCTCCTCGGCGGCGCCTGCCGCACCGGCCTGATGACGTACGGCCACGCCTCCGGCCGCGATCTGCCCGAGCTGTTCGACTCGGTGCGCCGCCACGTGGAGGAGGGCCACCAGGCCGTCCGCATCCAGAGCTCGGTCCCCGGCATCGAGAAGCTGTACGGGGTGGCCGCCCAGCCGCAGGCCAGCGGCGAGCGCTACGACCACGAGCCCGCCGGGCGAGGGAGCAGGCCGGCGGAGGAGGACTGGGACACCCGCGCGTACCTGCGCCATCTGCCCACCGTCTTCGAGGCCGTGCGCAACGAGTTCGGCCCCGGGCTGCCGCTGCTGCACGACGGCCATCACCGGATGACCCCGATCCAGGCCGCGAAGCTCGGCAAGGCGCTGGAGCCGTACGACCTGTTCTGGCTGGAGGACAGCACGCCCGCCGAGCACCAGGAGGCATTCCGGCTGATCCGCCACCACACCACCACCCCGCTCGCGGTCGGCGAGGTCTTCAACCACGCAGCCGACTTCCACCAGTTGCTCACCGAGCGGCTCATCGACTACGTCCGCGCCTCCGCGACCCACTTCGGCGGCATCACCCCGCTGCGCAAGATCATGGGAACCGCGGCGGAGTACCAGGTCAAATCGGGGTTCCACGGACCGACCGACATCTCCCCGGTCGGCCTGGCCGCGCAGGCGCACCTGGGACTCGCCCTGCACAACTTCGGCATCCAGGAGTACATGGGCCACAGCGACGCGACGAACACCGTGTTCCGGTCGTCGCTGACCTTCGAGAACGGCCTGCTGCACCCCGGCGACACCCCCGGCCTCGGCGTCGAGCTGGACGAGGAGGCGGCGGCCGCGCACCCGTACCAGCAGGCGTATCTGCCGTACAACAGGCTGGCCGACGGCACGATGCACGACTGGTGAGGGCGGGTTCCCGCGTCGTACGCACCGGCTGACGGCCCGTCGGACGGCGGCCGTCAGCCGTGCCTCCGCCGGTCGTTCACCGGATCGCCGGCTGCCGCGGTCTCGCCGGTGACGGTCCCGCCGGCGGCCGCGGCGAGGAGCGCGAGGCGGGCCGGCGCGGACTCCACGAGTTCGAGGTCGGCCTTGGTGTGCGCGATCGCCGCGTCGATGAGGAGCGAGACCAGCGGGTCGTCGGTGTGGGTGCGGCGGAGCCGGGTGAGGCCGCCGATCTCGGAGAGATAGGTGCCGCGCTGGGCCTCGACGAGCGCGGCGAGCGCCTCGGGGCCCAGCGACGCGGCGCCGAACAGCTTCAGGAAGAGTTCGTCGCGGTAGCCGCCGGTGCGCACCCAGGCGCTCGTGGCCCAGTCGTGGAGTTCGGCCCGCCCGGACGCGGTCAGCGTGTACCGGATCTTGTCGGGCCGGTCGCTCTGCGAGACCTGGGAGCGCGTGATGTACCCGTCGCGGACCAGCCGTTCCAGGATCTGGTACAGGTGGCCGATGTTGAGGCCGCCCCACTGCGGGCCGACGGCCTGCTCGAATCGGGCCTTGAGCTCGTAGCCGTGGTCCGGGTTCTCACTCAGCAGAGCGAGCACCGCGTGGTGCAGTGGCATTTACACCCCTCCTAAGTTGTGACAATGTACCGCTCTATTGTGACAATGTAAGAGGGGGGCGCTCGTCGTGCGCGTGACGCTGCGGGAAGTGACCAGGCGCTACCCGGGGTTGACGGCCCTGGACGCCGTCGACCTGACGGTCGGGGACGGGACGTCCGTGGCCCTCACCGGGGCATCGGGGGCCGGGAAGTCGACCGTCCTGCACCTGGCCGGCGGGATGGACCGGCCCGACGAGGGCACGGTGGAGATCGACGGCGAGGAGCTGACCGCCCGCCGGCTCGACGCCCACCGGCGCGTGACCGGGTTCGTCTTCCAGCGCTTCCACCTGCTGCCCGCCCTGACCGCGCTCGACAACGTGCTGGCACCGGTGCTGCCGCGCAGGGTGGACTTCGACCGCCGCGACCGCGGCATGGAGATGCTCGCCGCGGTCGGCCTGGCCGACCGCGCGCAGGCCCTGCCGTCCGAGCTGTCCGGCGGCCAGCGGCAACGGGTCGCGATCGCACGGGCGCTGGTGAGCCGGCCCGCGCTCCTGCTCGCGGACGAGCCGACCGGGAACCTGGACAGCGCGACCGGCCGCGGCATCGTCGACCTGCTGATGAACCTGCGCGAGCAGTTCGGCATGACCATGCTGCTGGCCACCCACGACGCCGAAGTGGCGGCCTCCTGCGACCGGATCGTCCGCCTCCAGGACGGCCGGATCGTCGCCGACGACGCCGTCGAGCCGGCCGCGGACGCCCTCGACCGGCTCGGCGGTTACCGGCCGTGACCCTCAGGCGCTCCCGCACCGGCCGCCCCGGCCTGCTGGGCATGATCGTCTCCCAGCTGCGCCGGCGCCGCTCGCGCGCCCTGGCACTCGGCGCCGGCACCATCGTGGCCGCCACCAGCTTCACGCTGCTGACCACGGCCGTGAGCACCAGCCAGGCCCGCACGGTCGGCGTCGTCCAGGACAACGTCCGCTCCGCCTACGACGTCCTGGTGCGCCCGAAGGGCAGCGAGACGCAGCTGGAGCAGAGCCGGGACCTGGTCCAGGCGAACTTCCTGTCCGGCATCTACGGCGGCATCAGCCTCGGCCAGTATCAGGCGATCAAGAAGATGGCGGGTGTGCAGATCGCCGCGCCCGTGGCCAACATCGGCTACGTCACGGTGCAGAGCCACGTCCGCCTCGACGTCTCCCGGTATCTGAGACCGGGCGCCGAGGGGCAGGCGCTGCGGGTCAGGACCACGATCTCCACCGGGACGCAAGCCGTGCCCGGCTCCGACGCCTACCTGTACTTCTCGCGCACCCCGATCGGCACCGTCGACCACGTGGACAACCTGCCCTTCCCCGGGCTCCAGGCGCAGAAGGCCGGGAAGTCCACCTACTACGTCTGCTGGTACTACAACTCCGACAGGTCGGAGATCCCCATCAACGGCGACGGCAGCCCGCGGAAGCCGCTCGACCTGCCCGAGGACCTCCGCGAGTGGTCACCGTTCAACCCCGACATCAACGCCACGCTGACCTGCCGGAGCGGATCCGAGACGGGATACGTGGACCTGCCGGTCAGCTACCCGGTGCTGCTCGCCGCGATCGACCCGGACCAGGAGAACCGGCTGGTCGGCCTGGACCGCGCGGCGGTGGCCGGACGGGCCCTGCGCGAGAGCGACAAGCCGGTGTGGAAGACCCCGCGGGACGCGTCCTACTACTACGACGTCCCGACGGTCCTCAGCAGCCGCGCGCTGACCGCCGGCCGGGTGGACGGAACCGTCGAGCAGCTCGACGTGGGCGATCCCGCCGCGCTGGCGAAGAACCTCGGCGGGGTCCACGCGCACACGTTCCTCAACGGCCTGCACGGCACGCCCGTCGGCAGCGTCACCGCGAACCTGGACGACGGATTCCCGGCGAGGGGGAGCCTCAAGGCGCGTGTCGACACCGACGAGTCCTGGACGACCGGGCCGGTGCGGTACAGCTCCTCGGACGGCGTGCTCCACCCTGTGCTGAAACCGCCGCAGTCGAAGGAGCTGTGGCGGACCCGGTCGGAACAGCAGTTCATCCCGGCCGTCCCCGAGGAGAACAAGGGCACCCAGTTCCGCACGGTCACCCCGCATCCCGGCACGGTCTGCGTCGGGCTGCACGACGTCTGCATCGAGCAGGACTACGGGCGGCTGCCGCCGCCCCTTCTGGACGTCGTCGGCCGGTACGACCCGGACCGGCTGCCGGGGTTCTCGGCCCTGACCGCCGTCCCGATGGAGACCTACCGGCCGCCGTCGGTCGTCGGGGCCGACGCGGCGACCCGCAAGGCCCTGCACGACGCCCCGCTCCGCCCCGACCGGAACCTCGGCGCCTACCTCAGCGCGCCGCCGACGCTGCTCACCGGCCTCGACTCGCTGACCGCGGTGATCAAGAGCCGCCACACCCCGGACGTCCAGGACACGGCACCGATCAGCGCCATCAGGATCAGGGTCGCCGGCGTCACCGGCGTGGACGCCGTCTCCCGCGCGCGGGTCAGCGCCGTGGCCGGCGAGATCAGCCGCGCCTACCCGGGCCTCCAGGTCGACCTCACCGTCGGCAGCTCGCCGGCCCCGCAGAAGGTCGCCCTGCCGGGCGGGCTGACGGTCCGCGAGGAGTGGACCGCCAAGGGCGTGGCCCTGCACATCCTCAAGGCCGTCGACCGCAAGAGCGAGATCCTCTTCGTCCTGGTCCTCGTGGTGTGCGGGCTGTTCCTGTCGCAGGCGGCGCTGGCGTCGGTACGCTCCCGGCGCACGGAGATCGGAACGCTGCGCTGCCTGGGCTGGAGCGGCGGCGAGGTGATGCGGCTGGTCGTCGGTGAACTGGTCGTGATCGGCGCGGTGTCCGGCACGGTGGGGACCGCCCTCGCCTACGGTCTCGGCGCCGGGCTGGGGATGGGCCACGCGGGACCGCGGTCGGTGCTCGTGCTGCCGGTCGCGCTGCTGCTGACCGTGGTGGCCGGGCTGCTGCCGGCATGGAAGGCCACCCGCCTCGGACCGCTGGACGCGGTCAACCCGCCGGTCAGCGCGACCGGTCGGGCCGCCGCGGTGCGGTCGGTCCGGGGCCTGGCGTGGTGCAACCTGCGGCGCACTCCCGGCCGCACCGCCCTCGGCGCGGCCGGAATCGCCCTGGGCGTCGCCGCGTTCACCGTGCTGCTCGCCCTGACCCTCGGCTTCCGCGGCCAGGTCGCCGGCTCGCTGCTGGGCAACGCCGTTGTCGCGCAGGCCCGTTCGGCCGACTACATCTCCGTGGCCCTGTCCCTGCTGCTGGGCGCGGCCGGCGCAGTCGACGTACTGGTGCTGTCGCAGCGCGAGCGGGCGGCGGACCTGGCGGTGCTGCGCGCCACCGGCTGGAGCGACCGCGAACTGGCCCGGCTGTCCCTCTGCGAGGGCGCTCTGCTCGCCCTCATGGGCGGCCTCGCCGGAGCGGTCGTGGGCCTGGCCACCGTCCTGCCCCTGGGCGCCGGCATGCTCGCCGGCCGGCTGCCCGCCCTCACCGGCGCGGCGCTCCTTGCCACCGCCGCGGGCGTCGTCCTGGTGTGCGCGGCCCTCACGGTCCCGATCCGTTCCATGTCGCACCGCGCCCCGGTCCAGGTCCTGGCCGAGGAGTGACCGGACCCGCTGGGGGGACGTGGATCAGATCCCCTTGCCGCAGTAGAATTTCTGGTCGCCCCAGTCGAGGTTGGAGATGCAGACCCGCGCCTTGTATCCGCTGTCGTCCCGGTGGAACCCGGTGCGCCATGTCTGGTCCTCGCCCGCCTGCGAGAGGTAGGCGTTCGAGACCGGTGCGTAGCTGCCGCTGCCGTGTTTGCGCGCGAGGTACATCTCGCAGTGGGCGTTGTCGGACCTGAGCACCCCTTGGGCGTTCCAGCGGCCGCTGATCTTCTTCGTGGTGACCCACCCGGTGCAGTGGCCGCGCTGGATGCGGGTGCTCGACTCGTAACCGTCGGGATGGACCGCGGCGGCATGCGCGGCCGCCGGCGCCGCCACCGGGGCGGCGCCGGCGGGTGCGGCCAGGCCGAGGGCGGCGAGGCCGGCACATGTCGTGGCGAGGGCACGTGCGGTGATGCGTCCGCAGGTGGTCATGCTGCGGCTCCTCTCGATCCGGTGGGGCGTGCGTCTGCCGGCACAGCCCCGGCGTGCCTTCGACTATGAGCAGGCGTCAGGCGGAAGGCCAGGCCCGTCCGGCAGGTGACGGCATCTCGGGACGTCCCACCCATTGACCTGCGGCGATCCCGGCCGAAGCGGCGCTCCTCCTGGGACGCACGGGCGCACACGGGCGCATGGACGCATGGGCGCGTGGCCGCACCTGCGCGGGGATGCGGGGGCCCGGGCGCCGGAGTCGGCGCGCGGACGACGCCGAGCGTGCGTCACCGGCAGAGGGCTGCCGTTGACAGACGGCCGGCGGCGCCCGAAGGTCGGGGGATGGCGAGCGAGGGCGCCGACGGCGAGCGCGAGCGGGAATGGCAGGCGACGCTCGACGCCTGGGGGCCGCCGCACCCGGCCGGTGACCGGGCGAGCCCGGCGATGTGGCGATTGCTGCGATTGGCCGCGGAGGAGCCGGTGCTGCGGGCCCTGTTCCCGTGGACGAGCATGACCATCCTGCATGTCTCGGCGACGGGCGACTTCCGCGACTACTCGGGCGAGCCGTTCCCCGCGATCGCCGCATCGACCAGCGGATTCCTCGTGATGACGCACCCGTGGGGACGGGAGCGCGTGGTGCTGGACACGGCGGATCCCGCGGCCGCCCTGGCATGCATGCTGCGCCTGATGGCCGGTCAGGAGCCGTCGCCTTCGTAGGTCGGAGCAGTGCGCCGCGGGCCCGGAGGCTCACCCGTGCAACGGAGGTCAGGGCCCGCGAACGGCCTGGCGACAACGTCTTGTTTCCTGTGCGCGGCCTGTGGTTGAGTGGTGTACAGACGGGTTGAAACGATTCAATCAGCGAGCGGGCGGGGGAGCTGCGCGGGGCGCAGCGGCGGATCCTTCGCCGTCCATGGAGGCAAGCGTGAGAAAGCGCGGATTGGCTGTCGGGCTGATGCTGTCGCTTGTGGCGGCCGCGTCAGGGCTGGGCGCCTCGCCCGGTGCGGCCGCCGTGGCCGTACCGGATCTCGGGCCGGGCACGGCGGCCGACGGATCCGCGCCACGGGTGAGCGGGCTCCAGGTCGAGCACCAGGTGCAGCCGTTGGGCGTCGACGTCACCCGGCCCCGGCTGAGCTGGCAGGTGGCACCGGGCCCCGGCGCCGCCGGCCACCCCGCCGTCGAGCAGGCGGCCTACGAGGTCGAGGTGTCGACGTCCCCCGGTGGCAGGGGAGTGGTGTGGGACAGCGGGCGGGTGCCCTCCACCCGGTCCTTCGACGTGACCTACGGCGGCCCCGCCCTCGCGTCGCGTACGGGCTACTCCTGGCACGTCCGCGTCTGGGACCGCGCCGGGAACGCCTCGGCGTGGAGCGACGAAGCACGGTTCGAGACGGCCTTCGTCGACCCCGCGGACTTCCAGGGCACGTGGATCGGGGCCCACGCGAACGCGCCCGTGCTGCGGCTCGACGACGCGAACTGGATCTGGTACCCGGAAGGCGATCCCTCCGACTCGGCTCCCGCCGGGACCCGTTACCTGCGCCGCAGCGTCGACCTGCCCGCCGGAGCAGGGATCACCACCGCGGAGATGCAGCTCACCGCCGACGACAGCTTCACGCTGTACGTCAACGGCACCGAGGCCGCCGCCTCCCCCCGCGTCGCGGACTCCTGGCGGACGGCGAGCGTCGTCGACATCGCCCCGTACCTCCACCCGGGCACCAACGTGCTGGCGGTGGAGGCGACCAACACCAACCAGGGGCCGGCGGGCGTGCTCGGCAGCCTCCACTTCACCGGGACGGCCGCCCCCGCCGACCTCGTCACCGACAGCGGCTGGAAGGCCTCCGACTCCGCGGCCGACGGATGGCAGCAGCCCGGGTACGACGACGCTTCATGGCCGAAGGCCCTCGAAGCCGCCCGTTACGGCGGGGGACCCTGGGGCAGGTCGGT
>WRCZ01000026.1 GCA_009783685.1 Actinomycetes bacterium | reverse complement strand
TGGCGGGCGCCGGCGTGATCGCGCTGCGCCGCCGGCACCTGACCGTCGTCCACGCCGAGGACGTCGTCGCGCAGGCGCACCCGGCGCACCACTCCGCCGCGGGTACTGCGGCCGCCACGCGCTAAATCGGGCACGGTCCGAGCGCGGTCCGAGCGCGGACCGGTGGGGACAGCCGGGACGGCCGGGGAGCGGCCCGAAGGCGGTCCGGCGGGAACGGCCCGGGGGATCTAGTCCAGCCGGACCGGGGCGCGACGCGGGTCGCGCAGGTCGGTGCCGTGCGCCAGCCACCGCTCCTGCAGCGCGGCCGCACCGTGCACCCGCTTCCAGGCGGCCTCGTTGGCGGTCATCGGCAGCAGCGGCAGGAAGCGGACCGGCTCCATGGGCTCGTCGAGGTCGAGATCCTCGACGAGCCCTCCGTTCTCCGCGACCAGCACCGCCGAGAAGGGCGCGCCCGGCCACAGCGGCTCGCCGACGTCCAGGGAGTTGCCGGGCGCCACGACGACGCCCTCGACCTGCGGCGACGCGGCGAGCACGGCCAGCGGGCGGAGCAGCTTGTCGGTGTCGGCGATCCCCGCACGCACGGTGAGCACCAGCTCGGCCCGCGGGCCGCGGACGGGGTCCGCGACGGCCGCGACGGGGTCGGTCATGGGGTGCGCGGACATGCCCAGGGTGGCGTAACGCTGCAGGTCGCCGTCGCTGAAACGGAGTACCTCGATACGCTCGGTCCCCAGGAACGTCACCGCCGCCCGGGCGTCGGGCTCACCCAGTGCCGAGCGCAGCCGCGCCTCCACCAGTGCCAGGACTTCTGCCATAGGGGGAGCATAGAACGCGTAAGGATGACGCAAAGGCGGGCGGTACCCCCGTGCGGGCTTGATAAAGTGGAGCGTTCACGCAAGTGATCCCCTAGCGGGGAACGGCTGGAGGAGGTGGGACTGACATGGATCGAAGTCGACCGTGCAGTACCGGCAGCTCTTCCCCGTATTGCCGACCCGCATCCTGAGCCCCCGCGTTCCATACCCGGCTGTCCTGCCCTGAAACGCGTGTCGCCCCCGGCTTGCCCGCGGCTGTCTCCGCGGCGGAAGAGCGCCCTGAACTGCAGGTGATCAACCTGTCCTGATCAGCATTTCAGTGCGGCGTGAAGCCGTCGGCCAGTCCGTGAAGGAGCTTGCCATGTCGATGATCCGCGATCTGCGCGCTGTCGTTCGCCCCACCCTGCGCAAGTCCCCGGCGTCCTACGACTACGGCCCGGCCCAGGACCCCGCCGCCACCAGCGCCGTCGTCGACTGCGCCGTGTACCGCGACGGCGTGCGCTGCAGCGACAGCATCAGCCTGCGCGACGCCCTGGACAACGTGCGCGACGGCCGCCCCGCGGAGAATTGCGACGGCAGCAACGGCTTCGTGTGGATCGGCCTGCACGAGCCCACCGAGCAGGAGTTCGCGGGCATCGCCGAGGCGTTCGGGCTGCACCCGCTGGCCGTCGAGGACGCCGTGCACGCCCACCAGCGGCCCAAGTTGGAGCGCTACGACGACTCGCTGTTCACCGTCTTCAAGACCATCCGCTACGTCGAGCACGCCGAACTCACCGCGACCAGCGAGGTGGTGGAGAGCGGCGAGGTGATGGTCTTCACCGGCCGGTACTTCGTCATCACCGTGCGGCACGGCGGCCACGGCTCGCTGCGGGCGCTGCGGCACCGCCTCGAGGACGACCCCGAGCTGCTCGCCAAGGGCCCGTCGGCCGTGCTGCACGCCATCGCCGACCAGGTCGTCGACGACTACCTGGCGGTCACCGAGGCCGTGCAGGACGACATCGACGAGGTGGAGATCGACGTCTTCTCCGCCGGCAACGGCAAGACCTCGCGCGGCGGCGACGCCGGCCGGATCTACCAACTCAAGCGCGAGGTACTGGAGTTCAAGCGCGCGGTGTCCCCGCTGCTGCGGCCGATGCAGATGCTGGGCGAGCGGCCGATGCGGCTGATCGACCCGGAGATCCAGAAGTACTTCCGGGACGTCGCCGACCACGTGGCCCGGGTGCACGAGCAGGTCACCGGCTTCGACGACCTGCTCAACTCCATCCTCCAGGCCAACCTCGCGCAGGCGACCGTCGTGCAGAACGAGGACATGCGCAAGATCACCGCGTGGGCGGCGATCCTGGCGGTGCCGACGATGATCACCGGTGTGTACGGGATGAACTTCAAGCACATGCCTGAGCTGGGCTGGCGGTACGGCTATCCCGTCGTGCTCGCCGCGATCCTGGCGATTTGCTTCGCCATCCACCGGGGCTTCCGGCGCAACGGCTGGCTCTGACGGCCGGCTCCGGCGCCGGCTCGGCGCAACGCGCCGTGGGGGCGCAACCCGCCGTACGAACAGCGCGGCACCGTCGTGGTTGCTCGCGCAGTTCCCCGCGCCCCTGAGGGGGCGACCAGTGTCGTAGGGCGCGGGACTTCCCGGGCCCCTGGTGGGGCGGGGCAGTTCGTCGGGGGGTTCGCTCCGGGCGGGGCGGTCAGGTGGAGGGGGTGCGGTCGGCGAGGATGACCAGGGCCAGGCCCGCGAGGATGACCGCGAGTGCCGGGTAGGCGGCGGCCGGCGGGGTCTGGCCCAGCCACAGCCCGGCGATCAGCGCGGCCCCGGGCGTCTCCAGCAGGATCGCGGTGGAGACCGTGGACGGGCCGAGCCCGCGCACCACGCGGTTGAACAGCGAGTGCCCGAGCAGCTGCGCGACCACGGTCAGCGCGGCGATCTTCAGCCACGTCCGGCCGTCGTACCCGCCGAGCGCCGAGCCGGACACCAGGCAGGCGCCGAGCAGCGCCAGCGCGGTCGTGGAGTAGCAGACGTAGGTGTAGGCGGTGGTGCTCGTGGTCCGCCGCACCGCCGAGCCGAGCAGCATGTAGACGGAGGCCGCCAGGCCGGCCCCCAGCGCGAGCGCGTCGCCGGTCAGGGCGCGGGAGCCGGTGGACAGGTCGATGCCGGTGAGCAGCAGCACGCCGACGAGGGCCAGCGTGGTGCCCGCCCAGGCCAGGCCGGGCGGGCGGTGGCCGCGCATCCGCAGGATCACCATGGTCCACATCGGGGTGGTGGTGACCATGGCCGTGGAGGTGGCCACGGACGTCATGCTCAAACTCGGCAGCCACAGCCCGAAGTGCAGGGCCAGCAGCACGCCCGAGCAGATGGACAGCAGCAGCCCGCGGCGGCCCATCCCCCGCAGCTCGGCGCGGTGCCGCCACAGCGCGACCGGGCTGAGCACCCCGACCGCCATGGCGTTGCGCCAGAACGCGATGGCGAGCGCGGGGGCGGCGATCGACGCGATGAGCGGTGCCGACGTCGACACCCCGCACACGGCGACCGCGAGCAGCGCGAAGTCCAGGGTCCGGCCCGGCGTTCCCTCCGGCGCGGGCGCAGCCGGGACCGCGGCGGGGCGGGCGTCGGCGCGCTGCGGGACGGTCACGGTGCTCCTTTTCGTGAGGATTCATGGGGAGTTGCGGGGAGCCGCGAAGGCCCGCGGGCGCGGGCCGGAGTGCCCAGCGTAAGGCGCATGGACCGCCCGAGCGCCTGTCGTTCCACGGCGCGGACGCCGCCCCCGGCCGTCCGGGTCCGGGGCGCTCCCTTCCGGGCAGCGCGGATTCCGCCTCCCGGCCCCGGGCGGACGGGCAGCAGGGCCGGGCATGAGGTGTCCGGCAGGGCCTAGGGTGGGCGCCATGAGTGACGCGCTGACCGCCCTCGTCGAGGAGGCGACCAAGAAGTCCGGCCTGGTCTGGGTGAACGGGCAGGCGCTGTGGCACGCCTGGGTGGACGGGGCGATGGTGGTCGTCGGCGGGCCCGGCGAGCAGCCGCTGCCGGACCTGCGGGACGGCGGCGCGGCCGAGGTGACGGTGCGCAGCAAGGACAAGGGCGGCCGCCTGGTGTCCTGGCCGGCCCGGGTGAGCCTGCTCGCGCCCGGCAGCGAGGCGTGGCAGGCGGCCGCCGCCGAGCTGAAGGGCAAGCGCCTCAACTCGCCGGACGGCGAGGGCATCGTCGACCGCTGGGCCCGGGAGTGCACGCTGTTCCGGCTGGCGCCGGCCGGCTCGCCCGCCGAGCACCCCGGCGCGATGCCGGACGGCTCGGGCGCCGCCCCGCCGCCGCCGAGCGACGCGGTCACCCGTCAGCCGATCCCCGCGGGCCTCCCCCGGCTGCTGGCCCGCCGCCGCCGTCGCTGACCAACGGGCTCTGACCCGCAGGCTCTGACCGGCAGGCGCAGCCTGCCCGACGCGAACCGCCGTCGCCGACCGGCAGGCGCAGACCAGCCGTCGCCGACAGGCCGTCGCAAACCGGCAGGCGCAGCCCGCCCTGCGCAAACCGCCGTCGCCGACCACCAGGCACGGACCGGCCGTCGCCGACAGGCCGTCGCAAACCGGCAGGCGCAGCCTGCCCGACGCGAACCGCCCTCGCCGCCCACCAGGCGCAGACCGCCCGTCGCCGACAGGCCGCCGCTGATCGCCAAACGCAGACCAGCAGGCGCAGACCAGCCGTCGCTGACCGACAAGCGCTGACCACCAGGCGCAGACCGCAAGGCACAGCCCCTGCCGCCGCTGACCGCCCGGCACCGACCTTCCGCCGCTGACCGCCTGGCACCCGCCTTCCGGCGCCGACCGCCGTCGAAAGGGACCGGACCCCGCGGAGTTCCCCGCGGAGGACCTGGGACCGGCCGGCGGGCCTGCGGCTACTTCTTCGATGCGGTCGGCGTGGGCGTGGCGCCCACGGTGGAGCCGTAGTCGACGACGGCGTCCTTGGCCGGCGCGTTGAGCACGACGTCCTGCCCCCAGTCGGACAGCGTCAGCGTGCCCGTGTGGGCGACCCGCTGGTAGCGCAGCGGGTACGGGGTGCCCACGAGCGAGACCTCCAGGGAGCCGCCCTTGGAGCCGTTCAGCGTGATCGTCTTCACGTCGTCGACCTTGCCGTGGTTGCCGACCGAGACCGAGCCGGGGAGCAGGAAGAGGTCGCCGAGCAGCAGCTTCTTGTCGGTCAGGCCGCTGAACTGCCGGTAGGCGGGATCGCCGGACGGCACCTTGACGTACTTGCCGCTGAGCTTGGCCGCCGCGGCCTGGCTGTCCTTGTCGTCGCCGGCGCCGTAGAACGACTCGCCGGCCTTCAGGTAGAGGTCGGTGCCGATCCGCAACAGCTGGAAGGTGCTGCCCTTGGTGGTGACCTCGCCGACGCCACCCTTGTCGCTCAGCCGCATGTCCAGCCGGTAGCTCTGGCCGACGCTGACGACGGTGCCGGACAGCCGGACCGTCTGCGCCGCGGTCGCGGCCGCCTTCGCCTGCTGCTCGATCGTCTCCGCGGGCAGCTTCGCCACGCCGTTCGTCCCGGCGTCGGGGTTGCCGCCGCCCAGCCCCAGGCAGCCGCTGAGCAGGGCGCCCGTGCCGAGTACTCCGAGGGCGGCGGCGAGGGTCCTGCGGCCGTGTGTCACGGGTTCTCGTCCTCCTGCGGGGGTCCTGCGGGGCCTGCGGCGAAGGGCCGGGCCCTCGCGAAGCTATCGCACGCTACCCCGGCAGAGCATCCCGCGGGGCGGCCAAGATCGCCCCGGAGTAGCCTGGCGACGGATGTGCAGTGGAGCGGAGCGGCCCTCCGCGGTCCCGGGAGGAGGCACCCGATGGTCGCCGGCGCCCCCCGGGTCTTCGTCTCCCATCTGTCCGGTATCGCCGTCTTCGACCCGAACGGCGACCAGGTGGGCCGGGTTCGCGACGTCGTGGTGATGCTCCGCGTCGGCGGGCGCCCGCCGCGCGTGCTGGGCATGGTCGTCGAGGTGGTCGGCCGGCGCCGGATCTTCCTGCCGATGACCCGGGTGACGGGCGTGGAGTCCGGCCAGGTCATCACCACCGGCATCCTGAACATGCGGCGGTTCGAGCAGCGGCCCACCGAGACGCTGGTCCTCGGCGAGCTGCTGGACCGCCGGGTGCGGCTGGTGGACCCTGACGCGCCGGCGGACGCGGGAGCGGACGGCGGCGCGGGGTCGGGGTCCGGCGCGGAGCCCGGCGAGGAGGTCACGGTGCTCGACGTGGCCATGGTGCAGCTGCCGGCCCGCCGCGACTGGGAGATCGACAAGGTCTTCGTGCGCCGCGGCAAGACCGGCACGCTGCGCCGCAGGAAAGGGGAGACCCTGACCGTCGACTGGTCGTCGGTGACCGGTTTCCGGCTGCCGGAGGAGGGCCAGGGCGCGGAGAACCTGGTGGCCACCTTCGAGCAGCTGCGCCCCGCGGACCTGGCGAACGTCCTGCACCACCTGTCGCCCAAGCGCCGCGGCGAGGTCGCCGCCGCGCTCGACGACGACCGGCTGGCGGACGTCCTGGAGGAACTGCCCGACGACGACCAGGTGGAGATCCTCAGCAAGCTGAAGGAGGAGCGGGCCGCCGACGTCCTGGAGGCGATGGACCCGGACGACGCCGCCGACCTGCTGGCCGAACTGCCGGACGAGGAGCAGGAGCGGCTGCTCGCCCTGATGCAGCCGCAGGACGCGGCGGGCATGCGGCGGCTGCTGTCGTACGAGGAGCGCACGGCGGGCGGGCTGATGACCACCGAGCCGATCGTGCTGCGGCCCGACGCCACGGTCGCCGACGCGCTGGCCAGGATCCGCAACCCCGACCTGTCCCCCGCGCTGGCGGCGCAGGTGTACGTGACGCGGCCGCCGGACGAGACGCCCACCGGCAAGTACCTGGGCCTGGTGCACTTCCAGCGGCTGCTGCGCGACCCGCCGTTCACCCTGCTCGGCTCGATCGTGGACACCGATCTGCAACCGCTGACGCCCGAGACGGCTCTTCCAGCCGTGACGAGCTTCCTTGCCACCTACAACATGATCTCGGCGCCGGTGGTGGACGCCGGCGGCTCCCTGCTGGGCGCGGTCACCGTCGACGACGTGCTGGACCACCTGCTGCCCGAGGACTGGCGGGAGCGGGACCTGCACGGCCCGACGGGCGGCGCGCAGGGCGCGGGCCGCGACGACGCGGACGGCGACGGCGGCCGGGAGGCGGCGGACGCCGACGAGGCGGCGCGAGGCCCGAGGGAGGTCCCCGATGGCGGCTGAGGACCGGGCCCGGCAGCCGGCCGGGGCGACCGCCACCGGGCGGCCGCGTACGCGGCTGGACCAGCCCCGTACGCCGCGCCGCAGCCTGCTCCCCAGCTACGACCCCGAGGCGTTCGGCAACATCTCGGAGCGGATCGCGCGGTTCCTGGGCACCGGGCGGTTCATCGTCTGGATGACCGCGGTCATCATCGTGTGGGTGCTGTGGAACATCTTCGCGCCGCGCCTGCTGCGGTTCGACGAGTACCCGTTCATCTTCCTGACGCTGGCGCTGTCGCTCCAGGCGTCCTACGCGGCCCCGCTGATCCTGCTGGCGCAGAACCGGCAGGACGACCGGGACCGGGTGAACCTGGAGCAGGACCGGGCGCAGAACGAGCGCAGCATCGCCGACACCGAGTACCTGACCCGCGAGGTGGCCGCGCTGCGGGTGGGCCTGGGCGAGGTCGCCACCCGCGACTGGATCCGCTCCGAACTGCAGGACCTGCTCAAGGAGATCGACGGCCGGGCCGACGGCCGGCCGCACGCGCGGGCCGAGCGCAGGGCGGACGGCAGGCCCCCGGGCCACCAGGCGGTGCCCCGTGACGAAGGAGACGACCGGGGCCGCTGATCCGCTCCCCGGCATCGCCGTACCATCAACCTATGGCTACCTCCACCCCCGCAGGGCCCGCCCGGGATGTGCCTTCGGGCAGCACCCCGACCGACGAGGCGGTGCGTGCCGCGCTCGCCACCGTGAACGACCCGGAGATCCACAAGCCGATCACCGAGCTGGGCATGGTGAAGTCCGTGGACATCGCCGCGGACGGCACGGTCGCGGTCACCGTCTACCTGACGGTCTCCGGCTGTCCGATGCGGGACGAGATCACCGGCCGGGTCAGCACCGCGGTGGAACAGGTCCCGGGCGTCACCGGCGTGCGGGTCACGCTGGACGTGATGAGCGACGAGCAGCGGCGCGAGCTGACCGCCTCCCTGCGCGGCGGCCAGGCCGAGCGCGAGATCCCGTTCGCCAAGCCCGGCTCGCTGACCCGGGTGTACGCGGTCGCGTCCGGCAAGGGCGGCGTCGGCAAGTCCTCGGTGACGGTCAACCTGGCCGCCGCGATGGCCGCCGACGGGCTGAAGGTCGGCGTCGTGGACGCGGACATCTACGGCCACAGCGTGCCGCGGATGCTCGGCGTGGACGGGCGGCCCACCCAGGTCGAGAACATGATCATGCCGCCCGCGGCGAACGGCGTGAAGGTCATCTCCATCGGCATGTTCACCCCGGGCAACGCCCCGGTGGTGTGGCGCGGCCCGATGCTGCACCGCGCGCTGCAGCAGTTCCTGGCCGACGTGTACTGGGGCGACCTGGACGTGCTGCTGCTGGACCTGCCGCCCGGCACCGGCGACATCGCGATCTCGGTGGCCCAGCTGGTGCCGAACGCGGAGATCCTGGTGGTCACCACCCCGCAGCAGGCGGCAGCCGAGGTCGCCGAGCGCGCCGGGTCGATCGCGGTGCAGACGCACCAGAAGATCGTCGGCGTGGTGGAGAACATGTCGGGCATGCCGTGCCCGCACTGCGACGAGATCGTGGACGTCTTCGGCACCGGCGGCGGCGACCGGGTCGCCGAGGGCCTGACCCGCACCACCGGGGCCACCGTTCCCGTCCTCGGCCGCATCCCGATCGACGTGCGGCTGCGCGAGGGCGGCGACGACGGCCGCCCGGTGGCCGTCTCGAACCCCGACTCCCCCGCCGGTGCCGCGCTGCGCACCATCGCCGGCAAGCTCGGGGGCCGGGCCCGGGGCCTCTCCGGGATGTCGCTGGGCATCACCCCGCGCAACAAGTTCTGACGGCTTCCGCGCCCTTCCGCGCCGCTGAAGGGCACGGAAGGGCGCGGAAGGCACCTCGGGGGCCGGAACACGACGGTGCCCCCGCTCCGTACGGGAGCGGGGGCACCGGTGCGTTCTGCGGGCCTTCAGGCCGCGTACAGGGACAGGTCGCGCACCACGCTGAGCGCGAGCCCGTAGGCGGACATGCCGCGCCCGTACGCGCCGAGGTGGACGCCGCGGGCGGCGCCGGCCATCACCCAGCCGTACTCGGACTCGCGGTAGTGGAACGGGGTCGGCTCGCCGTCCACGGGCAGGGTGAGCGCCGACCAGCCGGGGCCGGCGAGGTCGTCGGCGAGTTCCCAGGCGGTGGCGGTCTGCTGGTCCATCCAGTCCTGCCGCAGCGCCCGCTCCATGTGCGTGGGCCACGTGCACGACAGCAGGCCGGAGCCGGCCAGCCAGGCGGCCGTGGTGACCGAGGTGGCCTCCAGCACGCCGGTGCCGTCGGCGCTGCGCCGTCCGGGCCGCCGGGCGACCGTGACGACCACGGCGAACCGCTGCCCCTCGGGGTCGGCGGCCTCGGCCTTGAGCGACGGCTCGTCCCCATGCCCTATCGAACCGTGTTCGACGGTGCCGTCGGCGCTGACGCCCACCGCACCCAGCCAGCGGCGTCCGGTGAACGCACCGTCCAGTCCGTACCAAGGGAAGTCGGCCATCAAGTAGCCGTCGACCGCCCCCGATGCAGTGTCGGTCTTCGTCTCCATACGGGTCGCGCCTCCTCCATGCCCTTCTGGGCGACTCGCCATCTTGCCCGACCCTGGGTGGGTTAGGGGGGCGAAACGGCGCGGGGTGACGGCGAACACACGCCCAAAGCTCACTCTATGGGGTGAAAAGGTGCCACGGAGTTGACGCCGGACGAGGCCGCTCCGGCAGGTGCCGGGACCGCGTTCCGGAGCGGGATCAGGTCGCGTCGGAGTCGAACGGCGGGGCCTCGCCCGGGTCCAGCTTGTCGCGCTTGGTCAGCCGGTCCGGGGTGCCGGCCGCGGCGGCCGGGGCGCCCGGCTCGACGCCGTTGACCGCGTCGGTGACCTCGCGCATGTCCTTGCGCAGGTCGGTGACCTCGGCCATCTCCTTGCGCAGGTCCAGGCTGTCCCGCAGGTCCTTGAGCTCGTTGAGCCCGTACTCGTCCTCGCCGTCGTTCATCAGGTTCTTCTTGATGAACGTCTTGGGGTTGAGGTCCTCGAACTCGAAGTCCTTGAATTCCGGACCCAGCTCCCGGCGGATGTCCTCCTTGGCGCTGTCGGAGAACTCCCGCACCTTTCGGATGAAGGCCATGGTGTCCTGGATGACCTTCGGCAGTTTGTCCGGGCCGAAGACGAGGACGGCAAGGACGACGATCGCGACCAGCTCCAGCGGGCCTATGTCGAAGAACACCTTGCAGCTCCTTGGTCGTCCACAGCCGGCTGGGCAGGGTCCGGCGGACTTTACGGTACCTGCCCACACCGGCGACGCGGGAGTGGGTGCGGCCAACAGGATGCCGACCAGTATCCAGCCTCGGGGTGAAGCGGGGCCTGCGAACTCAGTGCAACACGACGGAGGAATGCGACGTCAGGGGTACGGAGGTGGCCGACGCGGCCGAGGCCGCCACGACCGGGGCACGCCGGCTCGGCGCGTCACGGGCGTCCAGGACTCCGCGCGGATTGACCCCGCGGGTGTCGCTGACCGTGCTGGTGTCGGCGCTCAGCGGGCTGACCGCGGGTCCGTCGTCGGGACGGGCGCCGCCGTCGACCGCGGCCTCCATGGGCAGCGCGGTGCCGATGGCGATGGCCGCCAGCGAGAACGCGCCGGCCGCCGCGAAGGCGATCCGTCGGCCGCGGGATGCCGCCGCCGTACCCGAACCGGACGGGGCGGTGCGCTCCTCCGGGTCCGGGACGACGGGGGCGACGGCCCTGGCCGGCTGGTGGATGCGGAAACCGCGCGACCGCGAGCCTACGGGCGCGGTCAGGTCGCGGCCGGGGCCGAGATAGGAGTACCCCCCGCGCCGCCCGGAGCCGAACACACCGGACCCCAGCAGACCGCCGTCGAACGGGCCGCGGCGCTCTTCCGAAGCCGGGGGCATGCCCTGGTCACCGGGTAGGTCACGGGGGCCGCCGTCGTCGCCCGGGCCGTCGCCACCCATGCCGGGCAGGCCCTGCAAGCGGGCCAGCAACCCGGCCGATATGGCAGGCAGCTCCGAGGCCGCGACGACGCTCTTGAGCCGCCGCTGCTCGGCGGCGGCCGTCTTGCACTGCGGGCAGGTCGCCAGATGGGCGAGTACCCGGTCCCGGCTGTCGTCGGTCAGCTCGCCGTCGACGAACGCGGACAGCCGGTCGCCAAGATGCTGCTCGGCGGGCGCGGAACGCTGGGTGCGTTGGGGACGCTGCTCGCCTGAACCGCTGCTGCTCACTCTCTCCCGCCCTCCAGGCCAGGTTCGTGTGCGGTGGCAGCGAACGCCGGGGCCGGCTGAGCGGCAGCGGGGGCCCGGTGTTCCAGCGCTTTACGCAGGTGCGAGCGGCCGCGGTGGATGCGGCTGCGCACCGTGCCCAGCTTCACGCCGAGGGTGGCGGCGATCTCCTCGTACGACAGCCCCTCGATGTCGCAGAGCACCACGGCGGCACGGAACTCCGGTGCGAGGGTGTCCAGCGCCTGCTGGACGTCCGCGTCGAAGTGGGTGTCGTTGAAGTGCTGTGCCGGGGACGGCTCACGGCTGGGCAGCCGCTCCGCCGCGTCGTCGCCGAGGGCGTCGAACCGGATCCGCTGGCGGCGCCGCACCATGTCCAGGAACAGATTGGTGGTGATGCGGTGCAGCCAGCCCTCGAACGTGCCGGGCGTGTAGGTGGACAGGGACCGGAAGACCCGCACGAAGACCTCCTGAGTGAGGTCCTCCGCGTCGTGCTGGTTGCCGGTCAGCCGGTAGGCCAGCCGGTACACCCGGGCACTGTGCGTACTGACGATCTCCTCCCAGGAGGGAGGGGTCCACGTCGGCGCGTCCCCGTCGGCGAAGGTCGCGGTGGCGGGGTTCGCGTCGGCGGAGACGGTGTCGCGTGAACGGTCGTCATCAGCAGTCTTGGTCACGGATTCGGGCTGTCCGGCCGACCTGTGGAAGCGCGCAAACACTCCCCGGTGGTCACCGGCCGCAGCCGCACCTCCCCTGTCGGCTCTGGTGGTGTCCAGTAGAGCCCCTACCATATCCACCTCGCCCGTTAGCTCCGGATAAATGCGCTGTTGCCTTGGGGGCGGGTACCTGGCTCACGTCCCGCCCTTTGCCTTCGCTGTCACTAACGCACAGTCCCATCTGCGGGTTCCCCACCCCAGCGGATACAGTCGCCCGGGCGGAGCACAGCAGCGCGCAGCCCGGGGCAGGCCCGGGACGGCGCCCCAGGTGACGTGGGAGAGGGCCATTAGCGGGAACCGGCAGGCGAACTGGGCTTTCGCCGACGCGTTCGTCGCCGAGGACGATGCCCTGATACGCGCCCGCGCCCGCTCGCACACCGCGGAGCTGCGGCCCGTCTCCCCCGGCACCGGCGCCGCGCTGCGGCTGCTGGCGGCGGCCGGCGGCGCCAAGGCCGCGGTGGAGATCGGCACCGGCGCCGGGGTCTCCGGGATCCACCTGCTGCGCGGGATGCGCCCGGACGGCGTACTGACCACGGTGGACTCCGAGCCGGACCGCCAGCAGCTGGCCCGGGAGGCGTACCGGGAGGCCGGCTTCGCAGCCAACCGCTCCCGCTTCATCTGCGGCCGTGCCCTGGACGTCCTGCCCCGGCTCACCGACGGCGGCTACGACCTGGTGTTCTGCGACGCCGACCGGCGCGAGTACCTGGAGTACCTGGACGAGGCGCTGCGGCTGCTGCGGCCCGGCGGCGTGGTGTGCTTCGAGGGGGCCTTCGCCCGGGGCCGGGCGCTGGACGCGGCCCACCGGGACGAGGAGTCGCTGCGGCTGCGCGAGCTGATGCGGGTGGTCCGCGACAGCCCGCGGCTCGCGCCGGTGCTGCTCCCCACCGACGACGGCCTGCTGTGCGCGGTGCGCGCCTGAGCGCGAGCCCGCGTCAGGGTGTCGGGGCGTCAGCGCCCGAGGGCACCAAAATGCCGCGGCCACGCATCCCGGGGTTGCGTGGCCGCGGCAGGGTCTGGGACAGCTGGTCTCAGGCGATGGCCTTCTTCAGCGCATCGCCGAGGGCATCCGCCTCGTCCGGGGTCAGCTCGACGACAAGCCGCCCGCCGCCCTCCAGCGGAACGCGCATGATGATGCTCCGCCCCTCCTTGGTCACCTCGAGCGGGCCGTCACCCGTCCGCGGCTTCATGGCCGCCATGCTCGTTCCCCTTCCTGAAACCAGCTCGGACTCGAACACATTGGTTCTCGGCCATTATCCCGCATCTCCCGACCTGATGACCAATAGCGATGTGAGGACGTTGAACGGCGCACATACCCATATCCGGCCAATTCGCTGGACCGGCGGGGAACGCGGGTCGGTGCCCGGGGCCGCGCGCGCCCGGAATGTTTGACGTACGTCACATGTCCGCCCCTCGGCGCCGTCCGGCATTCTGGCCACCACGACATCCGCGACGGCAGCGAACGACCACGAACGAACGACCGCCAGCGACCGCGACGAAGGAGCATCCGCGATGGCCGACAGCGTGCAGTACGAGGTGGACGGCGGGCTCGCCACCGTCGCCTTCAACCGTCCCGAGGCGATGAACGCCCTCGACACGGCGACCAAGGACGCGCTGCGCGACGCGCTGCGGGAGGCGGGCGCGGACCCGGCCGTCCGCGCGGTGCTGCTCACCGGCACCGGCAAGGCCTTCTGCGTCGGCCAGGACCTGAAGGAGCACGTGGAGGTCCTGGCGGCGGGCGGCGGCATGACCACCGTCGCCGAGCACTACAACCCGATCGCCACCGCCATCGCGACCATGCCCAAGCCGGTGGTCGCCGGGGTGAACGGCGTCGCGGCCGGCGCGGGCGCGGGCTTCGCGTTCGCCGCGGACTACCGGGTGGCCGCCGACACCGCGTCCTTCACGACCGCGTTCGCGGGCGTGGGCCTGTCCGCCGACTCCGGGATGTCCTGGACGCTGCAGCGGCTGGTGGGCTACGGGCGGGCGGCCGAGCTGCTGCTGTTCCCGCGCCCCGTGCGGGCCGCGGAGGCGCTGGAGCTGGGCCTGGTGCACCGCGTGGTGCCGGCCGCCGAGCTGGCCGCGGAGGCGCTGGCGGTGGCCCGGCAGCTCGCCGAGGGCCCCACGGTCGCCTACGCGGGGATCAAGGAGGCCCTGGCCTACGGGTCAGGGCACGGGCTGGTGGAGTCCCTCGCCCGCGAGGACGTGCTGCAGACCCGGTCCGGCGCCTCGGCCGACCACCGGGCCGCGGTCGACGCGTTCCTGCGGAAGGAGACCCCGGTCTTCGAGGGCCGCTGACCGCGCCCTGCGGGCCGCCCGAGCCGCCCGGACTCCCCACCCGATCCCCCGCGCCCTGCCGCCCCGCCCGCCGCTCTCAGCGGGCGGAGCAGCCCGCGAGGTGGTCGTTCACCAGGCCGCACGCCTGCATCAGGGCGTAGGCGGTGGTCGGGCCGACGAAGCGGAAACCGCGCTTCTTGAGGTCCTTCGCCAGCGCCGTCGACTCCGGGGTGGTCGCCGGGACGTCCGCGACGGTGCGCGGGGCGGGGCGCGTGGCGGCGTCGGGGGCGAACGACCAGACCAGCGCGTCCAGGCCGCCGTCGTAGGTCTTCCGGACCTCCTGGGCGGCGGCCGCGTTGGCGATGGACGCGTCGATCTTGGCGCGGTTCCTGATGATGCCCGGGTCGCCCAGCAGCCGCTCCCGGTCGGCGTCGGTGAACGCGGCGACCTCGTCGATGGCGAAGCCGCGGAAGGCGGCGCGGAACCCCTCGCGGCGGCGCAGGATCGTGATCCAGGACAGCCCGGACTGGAACGCCTCCAGGCAGATCCGCTCGAACAGGGCGTCGTCGCCGTGCACCGGCCGGCCCCACTCGGTGTCGTGGTAGGCCACGTAGTCCGGCGTGGACAGGCCCCACGGGCAGCGGGCCAGCCCGTCCTCGCCGACGACCAGGGCGCCGGCCGCCGGGCTGTCGAGCTCACTCACCGGCGGGACCCTCCGCGGCCGGCGGCAGGTTCTGCCCGTCGTCCTTGAGCAGGCTCGCGCCGTGCGCCGCCTGCACCCCGGCCAGCGACGACTCCAGCTCGGCGATGCGGGCGTCCCGCTCGGCCAGCTCGGCGCCGAGCCGGTCGAGCATCTCGTCGACGTCGAGCATCCGGTAGCCGCGGACCGCGACCGGCAGCCGGACGCCGTCGATGTCGGAGCGCAGCAGGGGCCGGTCCGGGGGCAGCCGGTCGTCGAGGCGGTCGGGTTCGGAGTCCTTGAGCGCACCGCCGTCGCCAAGGACGGCCATGGCCACGGCGGCGACCACCGCGACGAGCGCGATGAGCATGAACCACAACAAGTCGATCTCCCGGGGTCCGGCCGGCGACGGCAGGTCCAACATGTCAGGCACGATCGTGCCACGATCGCATGAGTCTGAGATGAGGAGCGGCAGTGGCACTTCGGCTGGGCACCCGGGAATTCGCCGAACGGGAGCCGGTGATCATGGCGATCGTGAACCGTACCCCCGACTCGTTCTACGACCAGGGGGCCACGTTCACCGACGAGCCGGCGCTGGAACGGGTCGCGCAGGCGGTCGAGGACGGCGCCGCGATCATCGACATCGGCGGGGTGAAGGCGGGGCCGGGCGCGGAGGTGTCGGCGCAGGAGGAGATCCGCCGCACGGTCGATTTCGTCGCCGAGGTGCGGCGCCGGCACCCGGACGTGGTGATCAGCGTGGACACCTGGCGGCACGAGGTCGGCGAGGCGGTCTGCGAGGCGGGCGCGGACCTGCTCAACGACGCGTGGGGCGGGGTCGACCCGAAGCTCGCGGAGGTCGCCGCGCGGTACGGAGCGGGCCTGGTGTGCACGCACGCGGGCGGCGCGCAGCCGCGGACCCGGCCGCACCGGGTGGGCTACGACGACGTGATGGCCGACATCCTCGACGTCACCCTCGCCCTGGCCGAGCGCGCGGTCGCGCTCGGTGTGCGGCGGGACGGGGTGCTCATCGACCCGGGCCACGACTTCGGCAAGAACACCCGGCACTCGCTGGAGGCGACCCGGCGGCTGCCGGAGATGACGGCGACGGGCTGGCCGGTGCTGGTGTCGCTGTCCAACAAGGACTTCGTCGGGGAGTCGATCGACCGGCCGGTCAAGGAGCGGCTGATCGGCACGCTGGCCGCCACGGCGGTCTCGGCCTGGCTCGGCGCGCAGGTGTACCGCGTCCACGAGGTCGCCGAGACCCGCCAGGTCCTGGACATGGTCGCGGCCATCGCCGGCCACCGCCCGCCGGCCGTCGCCCGCCGCGGCCTGGTCTGACCGGGCGCGGGCAGGGCGCCGCCGGCCGGCGTCAGGCGGACTCCTTCGTGACGCGGTCCACCGCGTCGTCGACGTCGTCGGTGATGTGGAACAGCTCCAGGTCGGCGGCGGACGCCTTCCCCTCGGCGACCAGGGTGTGCCGGACCCAGGAGGCCAGCCCGCCCCAGTACTCGGTCCCGAACAGCACGATCGGGAAGCGGGTGACCTTCTTCGTCTGGACGAGGGTGAGCGCCTCGAACAGCTCGTCGAGGGTGCCGAAGCCGCCGGGCAGCACCACGAAGCCGCGGGCGTACTTCACGAACATCGTCTTGCGGACGAAGAAGTAGCGGAAGTTGACGCCGATGTCGACGTACGGGTTGAGGCCCTGCTCGAAGGGCAGCTCGATGCCGAGGCCGACGGACACGCCGCCCGCCTCCAGCGCGCCCTTGTTCGCCGCCTCCATCGCGCCGGGTCCGCCGCCGGTGATGACCGCCAGGCCCGCCTCGGCCAGGGCGCGGCCGATGCGGACACCCGAGTCGTACTCGCGGGAGTCCACCGGGGTGCGGGCGGAGCCGAAGACGCTGACGGCCGGGCCGAGTTCCGCGAGCGCGCCGAAGCCCTCCACGAACTCGGACTGGATCCGCAGCACGCGCCACGGGTCGCTGTGCACCCAGTCCGTCGAGCCGCGGCTGTCCAGCAGCCGCTGGTCGGTGGTGCCGGACTGGACCTGGCCGCGTCGCCGGATCACCGGGCCGGTGTGCCGCTCGGGCCAGCCGGGACCCTCCGCGGAGGTCTCGGCGGCCGCGTAGGCGGCCGCTGCCGCCTCCTGCCAGTCGTCGGCCTCCCCGAACATCTCGTCGGAGCGGTCGGTGCCGTCGGGGTCGTCCATGCCCTTCGTATCAGTCATACCGGCAGGGTACGCATCACGGTGCCGCGGACGGCGCCAGCGGGACGGCGCGGGGCGCCTCGATCCGCCCGCTGACCCAGGTGAACGCGTCGGGGAACATCCGGCCCCAGGTCTTCCAGTTGTGCCCACCGTTGGGGAGCCGCATGGTCGTGACGGTCGTCGGCGGCCGCACGGCGGCCGTGATCAGGTCGGCGAACTTCGGCGGGCTCTCCGGATCCTGCAGGCTGGACTCGATCAGCAGGTGCACGTCGGGGCGGGTGTTCTGGGCCAGCCACAGAGGGTTGCGGACCCCCACCGCAGGGTTGTCGGGGGCCATCGCGGCGCCGGCGGCGAAGGTCTCGGGGTGGTCCAGGGCGAGGCGGGCGGCGCAGTAGCCGCCGGTCGATATCCCCATCACCGCCCAGCCGCGCGGGGCCGGCAGGGTGCGGAAGTTGTGGTTGATGGTGGTGACGACGTCCTTGGTGAGCCAGGTGGCGACCTTGCTCTTGCCGGGCACGTCCGCACAGCCGGTGTTGACGCGGTCCGGGGTGATGGTGGGCAGGACCAGGATCGCGGGCTCGGCGCGTCCGGCGCTGATCTGGTCCTGCATGATCCGGCCCAGCCGCATGCCGCGCAGGAAGCTGTGCGGCGTGCCGGGTATGCCGTGCAGCACCTCGATCACCGGGAAGCGGGTGTGCGCGAACTCCTTCTTGTCGTACTGCGGCGGCAGCCACACGATCACGTCGCCCTTGGTGCCGGAGTCCCAGCCGCGGACGGTGGCCCGCTCGAAGCCCTGGGAGTACGGGGTGAACTTCACCCGGTAGTCGGGGACCGCGGGGCTGGGGGCGCCGACGGGGGTGGTCGACGGGCGGCCGCCGGAG
The DNA here is from genome assembly GCA_009783685.1 of Actinomycetes bacterium. Taxonomy (GTDB): domain Bacteria; phylum Actinomycetota; class Actinomycetes; order Streptomycetales; family Streptomycetaceae; genus Actinacidiphila. The sequence continues at coordinate 2,459 of WRCZ01000026.1, read as the reverse complement.
TTGGCGTTGCCGAGCAGGTCGTCCCAGGAGGCGTAGAAGCCGTACTGGTTGTTGATGGTCACCATCACCACGAACACCGCGGTGACCTGGCACAGGATGATCATGCCGACCCGGCTGGCCACCCGCAGCGGGTGCGGTCCCCTCACCCGCGGCCACAGCACCACCGCGGCGGCCACCGCCCCTATCGCCAGGGCGATCAGGACTATCGCGAACCATCTGCTCGTCAGACCCACGACGCGCCTTCTTCCCCCCTGTCGACCGGATGGACCCGATCACACCATGCCGGGAAGAAAGACCGTTGCGCACCCCAGTTCGGTTGCTCGGACCGGAACCGCCCTCAGGCCGTGAGCCAGGCCCGCAGCTTCCGCTCGGCGTCCTCGACGGCGGCCACCGCGACGTTCTCCTCACGGGTGTGGGCCAGGGTCGGATCGCCCGGTCCGTAGTTCACCGCGGGCACGCCCAGCGCGGAGAAGCGGGCGACGTCGGTCCAGGATTCCTTGGCCGCGGGCGGAGTTCCGATGGCCGCGACGAAGGCGGCGGCCGCCGGGTGGGACAGCCCGGGCAGCGCGCCGGGCGCGCTGTCGGTGAGGACCACCTCGAAGCCGTCGAAGATCTCCTCGACCCGGGCGAGCGCCTCCGCCTCGCTCTGGTCGGGCGAGAAGCGGTAGTTGACGGTGACGGCGCACGTGTCCGGAATCACATTCCCGGCGTGACCGCCCTCGATCATCACGGCGTTCAGGCCCTCGGGATAGACGAGCCCGTCGATCTCCACCCGGCGCGGCGCGTACCCGGCGAGGCGGGCGAGGATCGGCGCGGCCTTGTGGATGGCGTTGTCGCCCAGCCAGCTGCGCGCCGAGTGGGCGCGGCGGCCGCTGGTCTGCACGCGGACCCGCAGCGTGCCCTGGCAGCCGCCGTCGACCCGGCCACCGGTGGGCTCCAGCAGCACCGCGAAGTCACCGGCCAGCCACTGCGGGTGATGGGCCACGAGCCGGCCCAGGCCGTTGAACTCGGCGGCGATCTCCTCCGCGTCGTAGAACACGAACGTCAGGTCGCGGTTGGGGGCGGTCAGCTCCGCGGCGAGCTTGAGCTGGACCGCGACACCGGCCTTCATGTCGGAGGTGCCGCAGCCCCAGAGCAGGCCGTCGCCGTCCAGCCGGGACGGCAGGTTGTCCGCGATCGGGACGGTGTCCAGGTGGCCGGCGAGAACCACGCGTTCGGCCCGGCCGAGGTCCGTGCGGGCGACGACGGCGTCGCCGTCGCGGTCCACCCTGAGGTGGGGCACCGCCCGCAGCGCGCCCTCCACCAGATCGGCGAGGGGCTTCTCCTCGCGGCTCACCGACGGAACGTCCACCAGCGCCGCGGTGAGCGCGGCCACGTCCATCCCCAGGTCCAGTCCGTTACCCATGCCCGCACCCTAGTCAACGCGGGCGTGTTCAGGGGTGCGGCGGGGGCCCGCGTTCTCGGTAAGGTCGCCTCGTGCCCAGGTCATCCAGCCCGCCCGCCAAGGGGAAGACCGGCTGCGGACTGAAGTTCGTCGTCGGCATCATCGTGCTGCTCGGGGTCGGCATCCTTCTCGCCCGGCTGACGGGCGGCAAGGGTGTCGGGCCCGCGGGCTGCACGGTGCAGGCCGCAGGGAACGAGGTGAAGCTGACCGTCGAGCAGGCGTCCAATGCGGCCACGATCGCCGCCGTCGCCACCTCGCGCGGCCTGCCGGAACGGGCGTTGACGATAGCCCTCGCGACGTCCCTTCAGGAGTCCCGGCTGGAGAACATCGACCACGGCGACCGGGACTCGCTCGGCCTGTTCCAGCAACGCCCCTCCCAGGGCTGGGGCACCGCCCAGCAGATCCTCGACCCGGTGTTCGCCTCGAACGCGTTCTTCGACAGCCTGGTGAAGATCGACGGCTACACCCGGCTGCCGCTGACCGTCGCCGCCCAGCGCGTGCAGAAGAGCGGGTACCCGCAGGCGTACGCCAAGCACGAGGCGGACGCCACGATGCTGTCCGCCGCGCTCAGCGGCCATGACGCGGGTGCCCTGAGCTGCACCACCGGCGCCACCGGCGCGGACAGCGCGGGCGGTCCCGGCGGCGACACCGCGAAGGTGAAAGCCTCGCTCACCCGGGAGTTCGGCAGCCAGGCCCGGCCGCGCACCGACGGCCTGGCGCGTACCGTCGCCGTCCCGTCCGCCCCGGTCGGCGGCGCCGCCGAGGGCGACGGCACCCGCAGGGGCTGGGAGTTGGCCCAGTGGGCGGTCGCCCACGCCCACCAACTCAAGGTCGAGCAGGTCGCCTTCGGCACGATGCGCTGGCAGGCCGCCCACTCCGCCAAGGGCTGGCAGAAACAGAAACCCACCACCGCCGCGGACGCGGGCGCCGAAGCCTCCGCCGGCACCCCGTCCGACGGGCTGGTGCGGATCACGGTGGCGCGGTGAGTTCCGGCTGAAGGTGATCGGTGCGGGTG
>WRCZ01000025.1 GCA_009783685.1 Actinomycetes bacterium | reverse complement strand
AGGCGGAGCGTGCCGGGCGCCTCGTCGCTCTCGGGGCCGTCGTCGTCCTGGAGTTGCGCGAGCAGCAGGTCCACGGCGGTGGTGCCGAGCTCCACGCCGGGCACGTGGATCGACGTCAGCATGGGGTAGGCGGCCTGCGACATGGGGCTGTCGTCGATGCCGATGACGCTCACCTCGCGGCCCACCAGCATGCCCTGCTCGCTGAGCCGGGCCATGACGCCGAGCGCGATCAGGTCGTCGTAGGCGATGGCCGCGGTCGCGCCCGCGGACTGCAGCACGTCGGCGGCCCGCATCCCGGCCTGGATCTGCGGCTCGAACGGGCCGAGTTCCAGCAGGTCCGCGCCGAACTCCTTGCTGGCCGCCACGACCGCGTCGTGGCGCTGCTTGTTGGACCAGGAGCGCCGCGGTCCCGACAGGTAGCAGATCCGGCGGTGGCCGAGGCGGACCAGGTGCTCGACGGCCTGCGACATGCCCTCGGCCTCGTCGATGACCACGCTGGGCGCTCCCTCGACCTCCCGGTTCGCGAACACCACGGGCGCGCCCTCGGCGAGCCGGCGCAGCCCCTCGACCGAGGTGCGCGGCGAGGCGAGGATCAGGCCGTCGGCCTGCTTGCCGAGGCTGCGGGCGCGGTCGATCTCGTCGGCGGCGTGCTCGTCGGTGTCGGCGAGCAGCACCGAGTACCCCTTGTCCCGGGCGCGCGACTGCACGGCCTTGATGACGGGCGGGAAGAACGGGTTGGCGATGTCGGGGACGACCAGCCCGATGGTGTCGGTCCGCCCGGACACCAGGGAACGGGCCACCCGGTTCGGCACGTAGCCCATCTCGCGCGCGACCCGCTCGACCCGGCTGCGGGTCGCCGCGTTGACCTTGCCCGGATCGGACAGCGCGCGCGACACGGTCGAGGTCGAGAGATTGCAGGCGTCCGCGACGTCCGCGAGGGTCACGGTCATGGGGGCCCCTCCGCTGGTGAGCTCTTTCCACTGGGCTGCCAGTGTACCGCAATCGCTTGTTGCCCCAGGCGCTCAGGCCCGCTCATCGTTGCTGCACATTGCATTGACAGTTGCTGCAATCGTTGGCAGCATGCGTTGCACTCCCGCCGAGATCGCTCCTTCCGGCGGACATCCAGCCTGGTGAATGACGAGAGGAGGCAGAGTGTCTGCAAGAACGCGCACCGTCGCGTCGGTCGTCTCCGCCGTTGCGGTGCTGAGCGCGGGCACGGCGGCCTGTACATCCGGCGAGGAAGCGAGCTCCACTTCCTCGGTACTGACCGTCGCCGCGTACTCCCAGCCGACGCTGCAGGCGAACTTCAACCCGTTCTCCCCGAACGCGCTGCGCGGGACGGTGGGCCTGGTCTACGAGCAGCTCTTCGACTTCAACACCGCCGACAAGAACCAGTTCATGCCGGGCCTGGCGACGAAGTACACCTGGGGCGCGGGCGGCCGCTCGCTGCACCTGTCGCTGGACTCCCGCGCGAAGTGGTCGGACGGCACCCGGCTGACCGCGGACGACGTCGTGTTCACCTTCACCTTCATGAAGGCGCACAAGCTGCTCGCCCTGCCCCTGACCACCGTCGTCGCCGACGGCGACGGCGTCACGCTGAGCTTCTCCAGCCCCGCCTACTCGCAGATCCAGCAGCTCGGCCGGGTGGCGGTCGTCCCGCGCAAGCAGTGGGCGAACCAGAACCCCGACACGTACATCAACCGCAACCCGATGGGCAGCGGCCCCTACAGCCTCGGCCGCGTCACCGGCCAGCAGGTGAGCTTCCAGGCCCGCAAGGACTACTGGCGGCAGTCCGTCCCGGTGAAGCAGATCAACTACGTCACCACCAGCAGCACCAACCTGCTCGCCCAGCAGATGGTGCGCCACGAGGTCGACCTGGCCTACGCCGGCATCCCCAACCTGAAGTCCCAGTACCTGGACAAGGACCCGGCGCACAACCACCTCTGGCCGATCCGCGCGAGCATGAAGCCGCTGCTGCTCAACCTGCGGCGCGCGCCGTTCGACAACGTGCACGTGCGCAAGGGCATCGCGCTCGCCCTCGACCGGGCCAAGGTCGCGAACGCCTACAACCCCGGCGTGTACCAGGCCGTCGGACCGACCGGCCTGACCGCGCAGAGCTGGGGCTCGCTGATACCCGACGCGGACAAGGAGCCGCTCACCCAGAACCGGACCGCCGCGTTGCAGGAGCTGGCCCAGGCCGGCTACACGCTCAAGGGCGGGCGCCTGGTCGACGCGAAGGGCAAGCAGCTCTCGCTGGAGATCCTCACCGTCAGCACCTTCGCCGACGGGATGGCCTACGCGCAGGAAGTGGCCGACCAGCTCTCGCAGTCGGGCATCAAGGCGACCGTCCCCGGCGAGGCGCCGAGCGCGTACGTCGCCGACGAGGGCAAGCACAACTTCGACGCGGTCTTCGGCGACGCCTACGTCTACGGCTCCAACCTCTACAACTTCTACTGGAGCATGCTCTCCCCGGACAGCCCGCAGAGCGTCATCGGCTGGAAGGACGCGGGCACGACGGCCGCGCTGGACGCGCTGGCGAAGGCGGACCCGTCCGGCCAGGCCCAGGCCACCCAGGCCCTGGAGAAGATCATGACCGACCAGGTGCCGACGATCCCGGTCGTCGTGAAGGGCACCCCCTACATGTACTCCACGACGCGGTTCACCGGCTGGCCCAGCGAGAAGAACCCCTACACGACGCCGGATCCCGGCGCGGTGAGCGGCGTCTACGCCGAGAAGCTGTTCCTGTCGCTGCGTCCCGCGAACTCCAAGGGGTAGCCGTGGGCGGCGTGACCTTGTCGCCGGCGGTGCCGGAAGCAGCCGCCCGCAGCCGGACCTCCCGCAGCGCGGTCCGGCAGATCTGGGGCAGCGTCCTGCTGAAGCGGATCGTGTTCTACCTGGTGGCGGCGTGGGCGGCGGCGACGCTGAACTTCCTGCTGCCGCGGATGATGCCGGGCGACCCGGCGTCGGCGATCCTGCTGAAGATGTCCGAACTCGGACCGGTCACCCCCGACCGGGTCCAGCTGGTGCACCGGCTGTTCGGCGGCGCAGCGAGCGAACCGCTGTGGCGGCAGTACTTCTCCTACCTCGGCGGCCTGCTCCACGGCGACTTCGGTCTGTCGCTCGCGTTCTACCCGACGCCGGTGTCGACGGTGGTGCGTTCGGGGTTCCTGTGGTCCGTGCTCCTGCTCGGCGTCTCGACGGTGATCGCGTTCGTCGTCGGGACGGCCCTGGGCGCGCTGGCGGGGCGCCGGCCGGGCGGCTGGCTCGACTCCGTCATCAGCCCGCTGTCGATCTTCGTGCACGCGCTGCCGTACTTCTGGGCGGCACTGATCCTGGTCTACGTCTTCGCCTTCCGGCTCGACTGGTTCCCGCTGTCCGGGGGCGCCGGGCCGGACCTCGCGCCCGGCTTCGACCCGGCGTTCATCAGCAGCGCGATCACCCATGCGATGCTCCCGGCGGCGACCATCGTGCTCACCTCGATCAGCGGCTGGCTGATCCACATGCGCAACATGATGGCCTCGGTCGTGAACGAGGACTACGTGCTGCTCGCCCGCGCCAAGGGCCTGTCCGAGACACGGGTGACCACGGCGTACGCGGCACGCAACGCGGTGCTGCCCAGCATCAGCAGCTTCGCGGTGTCGATCGGCCTGGTCGTCGGCGGCTCGCTGCTGACCGAGATGGTGTTCAACTACCCCGGGCTCGGCAGCCTGCTGAACCAGGCCATCCTCAACCTCGACTACCCGCTGATGCAGGCGCTGTTCCTGGTGATCTCCATGACGGTCCTGGTGGCCAACTTCGTCATGGACTGCCTGTACGTCCTGCTCGATCCCCGCACCCGTGAGGCGGCGTCATGACCCGTCGACTCCCCATCCGCGTCCCGGCGAACCGCAAGGTGCGGTTCGGGCTGCTCATCTTCCTGGTGCTCGTCCTGGTCGCCGCGTTCGGGCCGCTGTTCGTCAGCCACGTCCTCGGCCAGTCGCCGACCCGGCTGCACGCCGGCGGCGCCCTGGAGTCGCCGTCGGGCAAGCACTGGCTCGGCACCACCTCCTCCGGGCAGGACGTGCTGGCCCAGCTGGTGGCCGGTACCCGGACCTCCCTGCTGGTCGGCCTGGTCGGCGGCGCCATCGCCACCGCCCTCGCCGTGCTGCTCGGCGTGCTGAGCGGCTACAGCACCGGGCGGTCCGGGGCGGCGCTGACCGCCTTCGTCAACATCTTCCTGGTCATCCCGGGCCTGCCGCTGCTGATCCTGGTCGCCAGCTACACCCGCGGCCGGGGCGGCTGGGTGACCGTCGCCGTCATCATCGGCCTCACCAGCTGGGCCGGGGGCGCGCGGGCGAAGCGCGCCCAGACCCTCTCGCTGCGCAACCGGGACTTCGTCGCGGCGGCCGGCTACTCCGGCGAGTCCCGCGCCCGGATCCTGTTCCTCGAAGTCATGCCGCACCTCGCGCCGGTCATCGCGTCGACCTTCCTGTTCTCCGTCGTCGGCTCGATCGCGGCCGAGGCGGGCCTGGACTTCATCGGCGCCGGCCACGCGAGCACGGTCAGCTGGGGCACGATGCTCTACTGGGTCCAGTCGCAGGGCGCGTTGCAGAGCGGCGCCTGGTGGTGGTTCCTGCCGCCGGGCCTGTGCATCGCCCTGGTCGGCACGGCCGCCGGGCTGGTCAACTTCGGCGTCGACGAACTCGCCGACCCCCGGCTGCGCACCCGGCGGGCCACCGGTCCCGCAGCCCGTCCCCGCCGCACCGGCGGCCTCACCCCGGAGAAGGCGCGATGACCGCGGACCTGGTACTCGACGTGCAGGGCCTCGCGGTCGAGTACGGAACCGACCGGCCCGCAAGGGCCGTCGACGACATCAGCTTCCGGCTCCACCGCGGCGAGATCCTCGGCGTCGCCGGGGAGAGCGGCAGCGGTAAGTCGACGCTGATGACCGCGGTCAGCCGGCTCGACCGCCCGCCGGCGCGGGTCGTCAGCGGCTCGGTCCGCTACCACCCGCGCGACGGCGCCCCGGTGGACCTGCTCTCCGCGCCGCCCGGGCAACTGCGCGAGCTGCGCTGGGACCGCCTCGCCGTGGTCTTCCAGAGCGCGATGACCGCCCTGAACCCGGTGATGCGCGTCGGCGCGCAGTTCGTCGACGTGCTGCGCACCCACCAGCGGATGAACCGGAAGGAGGCGTGGAAGCGCGCCGCGGAACTGCTCGAACTGGTCGGCATCCCGGGTGACCGGGCGCGCAACTACCCGCACGAGTTCTCCGGCGGCATGCGGCAGCGCGCGGCCATCGCGCTCGCGCTGGCCTGCGACCCGGAGATCATCGTGATGGACGAGCCGACGACGGCGGTCGACGTCGTGATGCAGCGGCAGATCCTCGCGCAACTGCAGGAACTCCAGGCCCGGTTCGGGTTCGCGATCGTCTTCATCACCCACGACCTGGCGCTGCTGGTCGAGCTGGCCGACCGGATCATGATCATGTACTCGGGCCGGGTGGTCGAGACGGGCACCGCCTCGGCCCTCTACCGCGCCCCCCAGCACCCGTACACCCTGGGGCTGCGGGACTCCTCGCCCACGCTGCGCGGCCCGCGGCGCGAGGTACGGGCCATCGGCGGATCCGCGCCGGACCTGTGGGACCTGCCGGCCGGCTGCGCGTTCCACCCCCGGTGCCCGCAGCGGACCGCGGGATGCGACACCACCCGGCCGCCGCTGCTCGTCCGCGACGGCCACGGCACCGCCTGCCTGCTGGCCCAGCCCGCGGCCGCCCGGCCGGCCACGACCCCCAACGGCACCGAGGAGGGCGCATGACCGGTCTGGCGAGCTCGCCCAGCCGCCCCACCGGGGCGGCCGGCACCACAGGAGCAGGCATGACGAGCGACACCGAGGACACGACCGGCACCACGGGCACGGGCGAGACGTCCGCGCCCGTCCTCGAAGCCGTCGGACTCACCCGGCACATCCCGATGCACGGACGCCACCGCGGCCAGTCGGTGCGGGCCGTCGAAGGCGTCGACCTGGCCCTGCGGCGCGGGCAGATCCTCGCGCTCGTCGGGCAGAGCGGCTCCGGCAAGACCACCCTGGCCCGGCTGCTGGCCCTGGGCGACCGGCCGACCGCGGGCGAGATCCGGTTCGACGGCCGGCAGTTGGACGCCGCCCGCGGACGGGACCGGAAGCAGCACTTCAGCCACGTCCAGATGATCATGCAGGACCCGTTCGCGTCCCTGAACCGGCTGCACCGCCTGCGGTACATCCTGTCGCGGCCGCTGCGGAACTTCGGCGGGGTGGGCTCCGCCGAGCTCGACGCGCGGATCATCGAACTCCTGGAACGCGTCCATCTCACCCCGGGCCGCGAGTTCATCGACAAGTACCCGCACGAGCTCTCCGGCGGGCAGCGGCAGCGGGCCGCCATCGCGCGGGCGCTCGCCGCCGACCCCTCGGTGCTGCTGGGGGACGAGCCGGTGTCGATGCTCGACGTCTCCATCCGGCTCGACATCCTCAACCTGCTCACCGAGCTGCGCGACCGCGACGGCCTGGCGATGCTCTACATCACGCACGACATCGCCAGCGCCCGTCACGTCGCCAACGACATCGTCGTGATGTACAGCGGGCGGATCGTCGAGGGCGGCCCGGCGGAAGCCGTCACCCAGAACGCCCAACACCCCTACACCCAGCTGCTGCTGGCCGCCTCGCCCGACCCCGAACGCCTGCTCGCCGGTGACACCGACGGCACGGACGACGCCAGCGACGCCAGCGACGCCGACAACAACGGCGGCACCGGCACCACTACCGGCACCGACCGCCTGGACGCGGCGCGTGACGCCGACGCGAACACCACCGACGCGGCAGGCTGCCCGTTCCGCGCCCGCTGCCCGCACGCCCAGCCGATCTGCGCCGAGCAGATGCCCGACCCGATCGACGTCGGCTCAGGCCACTGGTCCCGCTGCTGGCTGCACCGATGACCGGCCGCGTCGACACCCCGAAGCAGCGACGCCCCGAAGCAGCGACGTGGCAATGAACAGACGCCCCGACGAACCGATGAACCGACGACCGAGGAAAGGCCGATGAACACGACAGGCGCCACGAGCGGCACCACGACCGTCGACCCGCGCCACGGACCGGCGACGCTCCTGCTGCACCCGGACGACGACGTCGCGGTCGCCCTCCGCCCGCTCGACCCCGGACTGACCCTCGACGCACTGGAGTTGACCGTCGCCGGGCACGTGCCGCGCGGGCACAAGATCGCGGTGCGCGACCTTCCCGCCGGAGCGGCGGTGCGCAAGTACGGGCAGGTGATCGGTGTCGCCACCCGCCCGGTCGGCCGCGGCGAGCACGTCCACGCCCACAACCTCGCGATCGGCACGCTCGCCCGCGACGCGGTCGGCGACGACGTGGTGTCCCGGCTGCCGGCGCTGCCCGAAGGACTGCGGCTCACCTTCGACGGGTACCGGCGCGCCGAGGGCCGGGCGGGCACCCGCAACTACATCGGGGTCCTGTCGTCGGTGAACTGCTCGGCCACCGTGGCCCGGCTGGTCGCCGACGAGGTCACCCGCTCCGGCGTGCTCGCCGATCACCCGAACGTCGACGGTGTGGTGGCGCTGACCCATCCGACCGGCTGCGGGATGACGCCGGACGGATCCGGCATGGAGATGCTGCGCCGCACGCTCAGCGGCTACGCCGCGCACCCCAACTTCGCCGCCGTCATCGTGGTGGGCCTCGGCTGCGAGGTGAACACCGTCGACGGACTGACGGACCGCTTCGCGCGCGACGGCGTCGGGTCCGCCGAGACGCTGACGATCCAGGCCGCGGGCGGCACCCGGGCGGCCGTCCGCGACGGCGTCGCCCAGGTGCGGGAGCTGCTGCCGCAGGTGAACGCGGTCCACCGCGAGCCGCTGCCGGTGTCCGAGCTGATCCTCGGCCTGCAGTGCGGCGGTTCCGACGGGTTCTCCGGCATCTCGGCCAACCCCGCCCTCGGCGTCGCCTCCGACCTGCTGGTGGCCGCCGGCGGCACGTCCGTGCTCGGCGAGACGCCGGAGATCTACGGCGCCGAGCACCTGCTGGCGCGCCGGGCGGTCACGCCCGAGGTCGCCGAGCACCTCTACGCGCGGATCCGCTGGTGGGAGGAGTACACCGCGGCGAACAACGCCAGCATGGACAACAACCCGTCGCCCGGGAACAAGGCGGGCGGCCTCACCACGATCCTGGAGAAGTCCCTGGGCGCCGCCGCGAAGGGCGGCCAGGCGCCGCTCGCCGGCGTGTACGAGTACGCCGAGCGCCTCCGCACCCGTGGCTTCCTGTTCATGGACACGCCGGGGTACGACCCGGTGTCGGTCACCGGCATGGTCGCCGGCGGGGCCAACGTGCTCTGCTTCACCACCGGCCGCGGTTCGGTGTTCGGCTGCAAGCCGGTGCCCTGCCTGAAGCTGGCCACCAACTCCGAGCTGTACCGGCAGATGCGCGACGACATGGACCTCGACTGCGGTGCGATCGTGGACGGTTCGGTGACCGTCGAGGAGGTCGGCCGGCGCATCTACGACGCGGTCGTCGACGTCGCCTCCGGCGAGCAGACCGCCAGCGAGCTCCTCGGCTTCGGCGACAACGAGTTCGCGCCCTGGCAACTCGGCGCGGTGATGTAGATGACCGGCCGGCTCAGCCTGCGCACCCTCGACACCGTTCCCCGTGCGCTGCGTCCCCCGGTGGATCCGCGCGCGCTCGGCATCGGCGCCGTCCACCTCGGCATCGGCGCGTTCCACCGCGCGCACCAGGCCGCCTACACCGAGGACGCGATCGCCGCGGCCGGCGGGCAGTGGGGCATCTGCGGGGTGACCATGCGCAGTTCCGCCGTGGTCGACCGGCTCGCCCCGCAGGACGGCCTGTACACGGTGCTCGCCGACAGCGGCGCGGCGGCGTCCGTGCGGGTGTCCGCGGCGGTCCGGGAGGTGCTCTTCGCCGGCGACCGGACGGCCGACGTGCTGGCGCGGATCGCCGACCCGGACGTGCACCTGACCACGCTGACCGTGACCGAGAAGGGCTACTGCCACGACCCGGCGAGCGGCCGGCTGCTGCGCGACGACCCCCGCGTGCGGGCCGACGCCGCGCAGCCCCGGCCCGGCACCGCGCTGGGCCTCCTGGTCCGCGGACTGCAGGCCCGCATGCGCGCGGACGCCGGGCCCATGACCGTGCTCAGCTGCGACAACCTCCCCCGCAACGGCGCCACCCTGCGCGGCCTGGTCGGGGAGTTCGTCGACCTGCTGCCGGCCGCGGAGGCGGCCGCGCTGCACGCGTGGATCGGCGACCGGGTCCGCTTCCCGGGCTGCGTCGTCGACCGGATCGTGCCGGCCACCACGCGGGCCGACCGGGAGCGGGCGGCGGCCGCGCTCGGCGTGCTGGACGAAGGCGTGGTGGTCACCGAACCGTTCCGCCAGTGGGTGATCGAGGACGACTTCGCCGGACCCCGCCCGGCCTGGGAGCGGGCCGGCGCCCTCCTCACGCCGGACGCGCACCCCTACGAGCAGGTGAAGCTGCGGATGCTCAACGGGGCCCACTCGGCCCTGGCCTACCTGGGCGCGCTGGCCGGCGACACGAGCATCGCCGCCGCCGTGGCCGACGACGGCTTCGCCGGCCTGGTGGGCCGGATGCTGGCCGAGGAGGTGATTCCGACCCTCGACGCACCGGACGGCGTGGACCTGCCGGACTACGCGGACGCGTTGCTGCGGCGCTTCGCCAACCCGGCGCTGCGGCACACGACCGTGCAGGTGGCGATGGACGGCTCGCAGAAGCTGCCGCAGCGGCTGCTCGCGACGGTCCGCGCCTGCCGCGCGGCCGGTGTCGAGCCGCGCCGCACCGCGTTCGCGGTGGCGGCGTGGATGCGCTGGGTGTGGACCGACCGCACCGACGACGGCGCCCCGCGCGAGCTGGACGACCCGCTCGCCCCGGTCCTGCGTGAGGCGGTCCGGGGCTGCACCACCCCGGGCCAGGCCGTCGGCCGGCTCCTCGCGGTCACCGAGGTGTTCGGCGCGGACCTGGCCGCCGACCCGGTGGTCCCGGCCCTGCTGACCGACGCGCTGGGCCGGCTGACCGCGGACGGCGCGCGGGCCGCGGCCCGTTCCGTCGGTGCGGAAGGGGCCACGGCGCGGTCGTGAGGGCGTGCCGGCCGCCTCGCTGAGCCGGCCGTTCTCCCGGTCGGCTCGGCGGCATCAGGACGGAGTCGACGAGGTGGATCGTCGCGTTGGCGGTCGGGATGCCGCCGCAGACGATGTCGGCCACCGGGCGCTGCTCGGCCATCAGGGCCGCGCTTCCCGCGCCGGTCCTGGGCAGGGCCGAGCAGCCGGGCCCGAAGATGCCCGGGGCGGTGGTGGAGGTGCCGGTCGGGCCGGGAGAGGGCGAGCCGGTCCGAGCGTAGGCTTGAGGGGCAAGGCCCCCGAGACTCAGCGGAACGGCGACCACTGCGGCCGCCGGCGCTGTGGTGAGGGTGGTACGTGACATCACCATAGGACGAACCTCCCGAAGCAGGCCGGGAACCCGGGGCCGGACCCCTGCCGTCATACGGGGCCCACCCCCGAAAAACAGCTCCTGACCTGCGGGAATGCATCACTGATCAGGTTCTTCCCCCATAGCGAGGTAGCTGCTGGCTCTGCCCGGCGCACCTTGCCCCGGGGCCCGCGTCGGACGGCCTCCCCACCATCGGGGGCCATGGCGAATCCGCGGTCCTCCCGGCTTCGTGCGCCCATGGCGCCCGTGATCGGTGCGGGCGGCAGGAGGAGCGACGATGGACCGTAACCGGTGTGCCGACCTGCTGCGCGTGTGCGCGATCGGTGCGGTGGTACTGGGTCACTGGCTGCTGGTGAGCGTCACCTACCGTGGCGGCCAGCTCTCCGGGTCGGACGCGCTGCTCTCCATCAGCTGGGCACGCTGGGTGACCCTGGTCCTCCAGGTCATGCCGGTGTTCTTCCTGGTCGGCGGGTACGTCAACGCGCGCTCCTGGACGGTCCGGCACGAGCAGGGCGAGACGTGGACGGACTGGGTGCGCCGGCGCACCATGACGCTGATGTGGCCGACCGCCCTGTACGTGGGGACGATCGTGCTCACCCTCGACCTGGCGCGGAGCGCGGGCGCCGCCCCGGCGGACCTGGCCCGGATCGGCTGGCTCGTCGCGCTCCACCTGTGGTTCCTGCCCGTCTACCTGATCCTGATCGCCCTGACGCCGCTGGCGCTCGCGGCGCACCGGCGATGGGGCCTCGCCGTGCCCGTGGCGATGGCGGCGACCGCGGCCGCCGTGGACGTCGCGGTGCTCGGTGCGCACGAACCGGTGGTGGGCTACGTGAACTACCTGCTGGTGTGGGGGGCCATGCACCAGTGGGGCTTCGCCTGGCAGGACGGCACCCTGACCCGCCCGCGCAGCCGCTGCGTGCTGCTGGCCGGCACCGGACTGGTGTCCCTCACCGTGCTGCTGACCCTGGGGCCGTTCCCCGTCGACATGATCGGAGCCGGCCGGCAGGTGGGCAACACCTCGCCGCCGTCGATCGCGCTGCTGGCGTTCGCCGCCACCCAGACCGGACTGCTGCTGGCGGCGGAGCCCGTGCTGACCCGCCTGGTCTCCCGCCCCGCGTGGGCACGCTCCGTGTCCCGCCTGAACCGCACCGTCATGACGGTCTACCTGTGGCACATGGTGCCCGTGGCCCTGGTGGCCGTCGCGTTCTACCCCACCGGGGTCATGCCCCAGCCGGCCATCGGCACGGGGGAGTGGTGGGTGCTGCGTGCCGCCTGGCTCGCCCTGCTGGCGACGGTGCTCGTGCCGCTCGTCCTGCTCGTGAACGCCCTGCTGTGGCCGCTCCGGCGGCTGCCGGCCGGGCTGGGGCCCGGCGGCCGGTGGTCGCCGGTGCTGATGGCCGGCAGCCTGGTCGCGGCCGTGCCGGCGTTCCTCCTCTTCGCCACCCGCGGCTTCGCCCCGGGCGGGCACCCGCCGATGCTCGCGCTGGCGCTGTTCACCGGGAGCGTGCTCGCGGCCCTGCTCTCCGGCCGGCCGGCCGGGGCCGCGCCCCCGTCCGCCACGCCGGTGCCGGCGGGATCCGCGACGGCAGGGCGGCTGCCGCGCGCGCACCGCGGTGCGGCCGGTCGCGGCCGGAGCCGTCACCAGCCCAGGTCGGTGGACGGCCGGCGCTCGGCCAGCGGTTCCTCGCCGGCCTCGGTGAACGCCTCCAGGGCCTCGACCAGCCGGCTGCGCTGGCCGCGCGGCATGGCCGCGACGATGCGGGCGATCTCGGAACGTCGGCGCTCGGTGGCCAGCCGGACGGTGCTCCGGCCCTTGCCGGTGAGGCTGATGAGGATCTCGCGGCGGTTGTCCGCGTTGGGCTCGCGGTCGAGCATGCCCGCGTTCGCCAGGCGGTCGACCATCCGCATGGCCGTGGAGGGGATGACGTCCAGATGCTCGCCCAGCCGCGAGATGTTCATCGCGCCGCGGCTGTCCAGCACCACCAGCATGCGGAACTGGGGCAGGGTGAGCGTTTCCTCCACCGTGGCCAGGGAGCGCGCCGACACCGACACCAGGAGGCGGGAGGCGGTCAGGACGGCGGTGACCACGTCGTCGGCCACCTCGTCGTGACCGCCGGGGACCGTGGGCCGGCCGGCGGCGGGCGGCTCGACCGCGGCGGGTGCGCGCTTGGGCATGCCGTCCTTTCTACCGTCTTGCACGCGTCTTGCTGCACTTCCGGTGGACCCTTCCGGCATCTTTTGCACAGAGCAACCATCGGTATTGCATCATGCAAACGTGACGCGTCGCCGCATCCGCGCACCCGTCACCGCGAGTCCCTCCCGACCGCGACGCACGCGGCGGCGGTCCCGTACCGGCAGCGCACCTCACCCAGCCCGTCCGACGTCAAGCCCGTCCGACGCAGTTCCCGTCCGAGGCAAAGGAAGGACCGAGATGACCCACGCCGGCTCAGAGGCGGCAGGACGCGCGGCGCGCGGCGGCGCCGCCCGCGTCGGGCACAACCGCGACCCGCACCTGAGGTGCGCCTCCTGCCCCGAGCCGGCGACGCACGCCGTCACCCGGCCCGACGGCACGGCGCTCACCACGTCGTGCAGCCGGCACGCCGACGTCTGGGTCGGCCGGCTGTCCGACTGAGGGCCGCCCCCGGGCACGGTGCCCGAGGGCGTCGTCACCGGTCCGGCCCGGTGGACTGACCGGTGCCGGCCGGGGGCTGCGCGTTCTCCTCGCGCCTGCCGTGCAGGGTCACGGTCGCGCAGCAGGCCCAGCCGATCGGCTGCACCGCCCAGAAGCTGAGGGCCCGGTACAGCAGGGCGGCGGCGAGCGCCTGGCGGGCCGGCACGCCGTAGGCGGCGAGGAGGGCGGCGAGCCCCGCCTCGAAGAGACCGAGGTTGCCGGGCGTCAGCCGCAGGCTCGCCGGGATCTGGGTGAGGACGTACGCGGCGAGCACGCCGGGCCAGGGCACCGCGACGTGCAGCGCGCGCATGCACAGGACCAGGCACGCCAGGTCGAAGCCCCAGTTGAGGAGCGCCTGCAACGCCGGAGAGATCCAGTGGCGGACCCCCGGCTGGAGGTGCCACGCCTGCGCGGCGACCCTGACCACGGCCGTCCTGACGTTGCGGGTCCACCCGTAGCGCCGGGCGCCGCGGGCCCAGATCCCCCGCACGATCCGCCGGACCGTGGCCGACCACCGGACCAGGGCGAGGCCGGCCGCGGCCACCGCCAGGACGATCACCAGCACCACGACCGCCCGCACCAGCACGCCCCGGGCGGCCGGCCCGGAGGCCAGCAGGGCGATGGCGCCGAGCACGCCGAGGCCGAGCGCCGACAGCGCCCCCGCGACCGCCAGGATCGCGGCCGCGAGCGTGGGATCGACGGCCCGGCGCCGCAGTTGCCGGTAGGCCCACGCGGTGGCCAGCACCGCGCCGCCGGGCAGGGCGCCGGAGACCGCGTTGGACCCCAGCGTCACGCCCGCGACCCGGTGCAGCGGCCACCGCGCGCCGCCGGCGTGCAGCAGCCAGCGCCACACCCCCGCGAAGCACAGCAGCGAGGCCGCCTGGCACGCGGCGCCGGCGGCCAGCAGCAGCGGGTCGACATGGGTGACCAGCCGTACGGCGCCGGCGACTTCGTCCCTGCGCGCCACGGCCACCGCGGCCACCGCCGCCATGACCGTCGCGGCGATGAGCCACCAGGCACGGCGCGGCCACTGCGACGGGAGCCAGGCCCGTCGTGCGGGGCCGTCGCGGCCGGGCCGACCGGCTCCGACGTCGTGGGGCACGCTATGCCGGGGCACACCTCAATCCTGCGCGCGATCGGCGGGGCGGGCGGCGCACCGCGCGGCCCGCCGGGCCGCGGTCAGGACTTCCTGGTGACCCTGATGCGGTGCGGCTCCGACCGGGCCACGGGCTGCATCGGCGCCTTCACGGTCAGCACGCCGTTGTCGTAGCTGGCGGTGATGTCGTCCTCGTCGACGCCCGGCGGCAACTGCACGCTGCGGGTGAAGGAGCCGTAGCGGAACTCGGAGCGCTGCTTGTCCGCCTGCTCCTCGCTGCGCTCGGCGTGCACGGTCAGCAACCCGTCGTCCACGGTGACGTCGAGGTCCGTGTCCGGGTCGATCCCCGGAAGTTCGGCCTTGACCGTGTAGGCGCCCTCCTCCCGGCTCTCCTCGACGCGGATCATGTGCTCGCTCCCCGGCCGCAGGTCGAGGGGGAGGTCCTCGAACCACTCCGAGAACGGCGGCCACCAGCGCGGGCGCCGTTCCGTCTGACGTGAAGCCATCGTGTTCACTTCCCTGCGTGTCCCGCCGGTCACGCGACGCGGCGGCTGGATGCCCCCCGCTCGGCTTACCGCCCCCCCACTCCACGCTCCGCCTGGGACCGGCCCGGCGCCACCGCTATCCCCTTGCGGGGTCGGTGCCCGCCCGTTTGACGATCCTGTCGCCGACCGCGATCTCCTTCCACAGGCGGCGCCTGATCCGGAACCTCGCGGATCCGCCGTCCGCCAGCCGGACCTCGACGAAGTGGTACATGGTCGAGCCGTCGAGCATGCCCCGGGACCGCCCGGTGACCACGCCCTCCCAGACGTCGTCCCGTCGCGCTCTGCGTGATCTGAACATGCGGCGGAGCCTACGAGGTGCGCCGCCCGCGCCGGCAGTGCCTCGCGGCACGTCCTGGGGATGACAGCTGTCACGGGCCGCGGGGGTCGCCCGTCATAGAGGGCACCCGCGGATACGGCGGGTATCGGGATCGAAGGAACGGAGCTCATCGTGTCGTCTCGCGTGCTCGTGCTCGGTGCAGGGTATGCCGGTCTGCCGGCGGCCAAGCGGATCGCCCGGCAGGTCTTCCCCGGCGAGGTGGAGGTCACGCTGGTGAACGGGACAGCGGACTTCGTGGAGCGGCCCCGGCTCCACCAGATGGCGATGGGGCAGGACGTCAAGGTCGTCCCGCTGCGGTCCTACCTCGACGGGAGCGGGGTGCGGTTCGTCCGCGGGTGGGTGCGGTCCATCGACGTGGACGCCCACGTGGTCGCCGTCTCCGAGGACGGCGGGCTGCGGCACCACTCCTACGACATCCTGGTCTACGCGCTCGGCAGCCGCACCGACGTCGACACCGTGCCGGGAGTGCGCGAGCACGCCCTCACCCTGGACACCCTCGACGGTGCGGCCCTGGCCTCCGGCGCCCTGCGCGGCCTGGAACCGGGGGCCACCGTCACCGTCTGCGGCGGCGGCCTGACCGGCATCGAGATCGCCACCGAGGTGGCCGAGTCGCTGCCCGGACTGGACGTGCGGCTCGTCAGCGGGACCGAACCCGGGCACTGGCTGTCCGGCAAGGCCCGGCGCCATCTGCAGCACGTGCTCGACGACCTGCACGTCGACGTGGCCGACGGCGCCCGCGTCCGCGAAGTCCGTTCCGGGGAGCTGGTGTTGGAGCAGGGGCGGCGGGTTCCCTTCGACGTCGGCTTCTGGGCCGGCGGCTTCGGGGTCCCCGCCCTGGCCCGCGCGTCCGGGCTGGCCGTGACCGCCCAGGGGCGGGCGCGCGTCGACTCCAGGATGCAGTCGGTGTCGCACCCGGACGTGTACGTCATCGGGGACGCCGCCGCCGTGGCCGGGTCCTGGGGCGAGGAGTTCGCCATGGGATGCCGCACGGGCGGCTTCACCGGCCCGAAGGTCGCCGACGTGGTGGCCGCCCGGCTGACCGGCCGCGAGACCGGCCCCCTCAGGTTCCGGTACATCCACGAGTGCATCAGCCTCGGCCGCCGCCACGGCGTGGTGCAGTTCCTCGATGCCGACGGTGCGCCGAAGCCGCGCATCCTCACCGGCCGCAAGGCGATCACCTACAAGAACGCCGTGCTCAACGGTGCCCGGCTGGTGTTCGGCCACGCCGGCCCGGCGCTCGCACGGCGGCGGCACCTGGTCGATGCTGGGACGGCGGCGACCCCCGCCGCGGCACGCCAGAGCGCCTGAACGGCTGGAGCCCGGAATGGAATCAGAGGACGACGCCGTCTACCGGCAGTTCCGGCCGCTGCTGTTCTCCCTCGCCTACCGGATGACCGGCAGCGTGGCGGAGGCCGAGGACATCGTGTCCGAGACCTTCCTGCACTACGAACGCGCCCACGCCCGGGGCGTCGAGGTGAGATCGCACCGCGCCTACCTCACCACCACGACCACCCGGCTGAGCATCGACCACCTGCGGTCCGCGCGCCACAACCGCGAGGTCTACGTCGGGCCGTGGATGCCGGAACCGCTGCTCTCCCGGCCGGAGGACGACGTCGAGGGCCAGGTCGAGAGGTACGAGTCGCTGTCCCTGGCGTTCATGGTGCTGCTGGAGTCGCTGTCCCCGGTCGAGCGCGCCGTGTTCCTGCTCCGCGAGGTGTTCCAGTACGACTACGCCGAGGTCGCCGCCGTCGTGGGCAAGAGCGAGGTGAACTGCCGCCAGATCCTGCGGCGGGCCAGGAACCACCTCGCCAGCCGCGCGCCGCGCTTCGAGGTCTCCCGCGAGCAGCGCGACCGGGTCGCCGGGATGTTCTTCGCCGCGGTCGACGGGGGAGACCTCGACGCGCTCGTCGACCTGCTCACCGAGGACGCGGTGCTCTACGGCGACGGGGGAGGCGTCGGCCCCTCGATGCCGCGCCCGATCCACGGCCGCACCCGGGTGGTCCGGCTGATGGGTGTCGTCTCCGACCTGATCCGGCGCTTCGGCCTCCGGGTGCAGCCGGCCGTGGTCAACGGCCAGCCGGGAGCGGCGGTGCGGGACGCGGAGGGCAGGCTCCTCAACGTGCTCGCGCTGGACATCGTCGACGGCCGCGTCCAGACCGTCCGGTCGATCATCAACCCCGACAAGCTCCACCACCTCGGCCCGCTGCTCGACGCCCGCCTGCTCATGCCGGCCCGCGCGACGGAGGCGGGCGACCCCGCAGGCGGGACCGGCCCCGGCGACGCACCCGACGACGCCGGGGATCCGCCGCCCGCCCCGAGGTGACCGGCAGGTCCGCGGACAGGTCAAGAGCGGGCACCGGGGCGCCGTATGCCCAGGTCATGGCCGGGGAAGGGGTCCCGAATCCAGGTGGCCCGGGCTACGGCACCCGCACCTCAGTGGTCGTCCCAGTGCCCTTCGTGGCCGGCGTGGCGGTGGCCGTCGTGCACGTAGTCGACGTGGTCGCCGTGCGGGACCGCGACGTGGCCGCAGCCGGCGCCGTGCTGGTGCGCGTGGTCGGAGTGGGTGACGTGCCCGGCGGTGGAGCACTCGTCGACATGGCCGTCGTGGGAGCGGTGCAGATGGCTGTCGTGCACGTAGTCGACGTGGTCGCCGTGCGGCACGGCCACGTGGCCGCAGCCCCCGCCGTGGACGTGCGGGTGGTCCTCGTGGGTGGTGTGGGACGCGGGTGCGGACATCGGTCTCCCTCTCCGGTGGTTCTCCGGTGGTGGTGTTCGGGGGCGCGGGCGGCACGGAGGAGCCCGTGCGGGCGCCGCGTCCCCGGCTTCCACCCGTCACCATATGGGCGATATCTGCATGTACGACCGCAAGTGAAGGGTCGCCCCCCGCCCGGTCAGCCGGACGGCGGCAACCCGTGGACGGCGGCCTGTCCGGACGCGGACCGACCGGACTGACCGGGCTGACCGGGCTGTCCGGACTGGCGGGTAGGGGTCCGGTCCGGCGCGGGCCGCAGGCGCAGCGCCAGCACGGGGCAGGCGGCGACCGCCCGGCGGGCGTGGGCGAGCAGCGGGCCGGGAACGACGGCGTCCCGCACCACGGGGTAGCCCCACTCGTCCAGGCCGATGCGTTCCGGCAGCAGCTCGGCGCACAGGCCGTGGCCGTCGCACGCCGCGAAGTCGACGCCCAGCTCGTGGGTTTCGCTCATCGCCAGCCCTCCTCCGCCGCCACGGCACGGCCCGCCGGGACCGGCAGCACCGGCGCGTCGCCGGCGTGGGCGCACGGCCCGTACCGGAGGTGGCGGTCCACGTCGTCGGCGAAGGCCCGCAGCGCCGAGGCGGCCAGCCGGGCGGCACCGTCGGGGTGGCGGCAGGCCCCCCGGCCGGGCAGCAGCCCGAGCCTGCGGTCGAGCCGCTCCATGAGGTCGGGGCCCGGCCGTCCCCACGCCAGTTCGGCGAAGTCCTCGGCGACCGAGGGCACGCCGAACGTGCACGGCCCGCACTGGCCGGCGCTCTGCGCCCCGAGATAGGCCAGCACCCCGGCCGTCTCGGACAGGCCGCAGGCGTCCTCGGGCAGCGCCACGAGGACCCCCGCACCGCGGGAGGGGGCCACCGGGTCCAGCGGGACCGGCAGCCAGCTGCCGAAGAAGCCGCCCGCGAGCACCGCGCCGAGCCGCCGGGTGGGCCCGCCGGCCGCGGCGAGCGCCTGCCGCGCGGAGCCGCCCATCGGGACCTCGTACACGCCCGGGTTGCGGACCGCCCCGGAGAGCGTCACGAGCGTGGTCCCCGGCGCCGACTCGCTGCCCAGCTCGCGGAACCACTCGGGTCCGTGGCGGGCGATGAGCGCCACATGGGCCAGCGTCTCGACGTTGGCGACGAAGGTGGGCCGCTTGCCGACCCCCTTCTCGAACGGCCGCGGCGGGGTGGGCGCGGGGCGCGCCCCGCCGCCGTTGAGCCAGCTGACCAGGGACGTCTCCTCGCTGGAGACGAAGTGGTGCGGCAGGGTGTGGACGCGGACCTCGGCCGGATCCAGCCCCGCCCGGCGCCGCTCGTCGACCGCCCGGCGCAGGCTCTCGGCCTGGTCGGCCCTGGTGCGGGGCAGGCACAGGTGCACGGTGGCGGCGCCGGTCGCGTCCGCGGCCAGCACCGCGCCGTCCAGCACCAGGTGCGGGGCGAGCGCGAGCAGCGTCTCGTCCTTCCGGCTGGCCGGTTCGCTCTCCATGCCGTTGGCGACGACGACCGCGGGGCCGCGCCGCCCGGCGACCGTGCGGAGCTTGCGGCCGGTGGGGAAGCCGCCGCCGCCCCGGCCGGTCAGCCCGGCCCGCTCGACGTCGTCCGCCAGCGCGTCGGCGGCCCGGCCGGTGGGGGCGGGCCCGTGGCGGTCGAGGTGGTCGCTCAGGCCGGCGGGCCGGCCGGTGGCGTACCAGCCGCCGAGCAGGCGCACGCCGTGGGGGACGGGCATCTCCGGTGCGGCGAGCGCGGTGGTGGCCTCGGGATTCACGCGGCGAACCCTCCTTACGGGGCAGGGGATGCGGACGGCGGCGGCGCGGCGGCCGCGCCCGGGGTCGTGGCCGTCGAGGTGGCGGCCGGAGCGGACGGGAACGTGGCGGCGGCGCGGTGGGACCAGCCGGGCTGCAGCGGCCCGGTGGCCAGGAACACGGCGAGCAGGGCCGGGACGATCCCGGTGGCGGGCACCGCCCACCAGCGGATCCGCCGGCTGCGCCGCCCGGCCCGCACCAGCCGCCACCAGACGGCTCCCAGCACGGCCGCCAAACAGGCCGCGTACAGCACCAGTTGCGGGGTGAGGCGGGTGTCGGTGCCGGTGCCGGCCGCGTGGAAGAGGGCGACCGGCCACGACGCGTACGCCGCCCAGTGCACCGCCTTCCACGTCCGCTGCCCGATCCGCTGCCGGAACGCGCTGGTGATCGCGACGGCCAGCAGCAGGTCCACGGCGACCGCGCCCAGGCCCACCCACAGCGGGCGGTACGACGAGGTCAGCGGGACGACCGCGGCCGTCCAGCCGATGTGGGTGAAGGTGTCGGCGATCGCGGTGACGATGTGCAGGGCCAGGAAGACCAGCGTCATCAGCGACAGGTTGCGGTGGAGTGCCGAGACCTCGAACCTGCCGATGTTGCGGGGCGCGTAGCGTCCGGCCGACAGGACGCCGACCACGACGGTCAGCGTCAGCAGCACGAGCGAGACGGTTCCGGCGGCCCGCGTGGCGTACCACAGCGGGCTCGGGCCCGACGACGCGAGGACGACGGCCGAGTGGGCTGTGGTCATCTCAGGTGTCCTCCAGGCCGTCCGGCTCCCGCTCCGCTTCCCGCTCTTCCTGCCGCTGTTCCAGCGGCCAGCCGTTCAGGTACGCGACCGCGCCGTCGGCGCCGGCGAGCCGGGCCGGCAGCCCGGTCTCCCGGAGCCAGTCCAGGGCGCCCTCGCCGAGGACGATCGCCGCCGTGCTGGCGGTGTT
>WRCZ01000024.1 GCA_009783685.1 Actinomycetes bacterium | reverse complement strand
GTGTGCGGTGCAGGGCGCGCTGGTGGCGCGGGTTGGGCGGGCGGCGGACCCTGTGCGGTTGGCGGCTTGGCTCGCCCGCGCGGGGTAACGGGGAGTGCCTCCTGGCCTGCGGCCGGCTGCCCCTACGGCAACCCGGGGTGCCCCCCGGGCCCGCAATGCCGCGTGCGCCGCGCGGGGTGGCTGAGCGCGCAGTTCCCCGCACCCCTAGGGCAACCCCCGTGCCGCACCAAGCTGTTGGCCGACCGCGGCGCGGTGTTCCCCGCGCCCCCACGGCAACCCCGTTGCCCCCCAGCCTGCGTTGCCGCCTGCACTCGCGGGGTGGCTGGGCGCGCAGTTCCCCGCGCCCCTACGGCAACCCGGTTGCCCGCGGGTCTGCGTTGCCGGGCGCGCCGCGCGGGGTGGCTGAGCGCGCAGTTCCCCGCGCCCCTATGGCAACCCCGTTGCCTCGCGGGGCGGTTGGCCAGCTGCGCCGTCAGAGGGGCATGGGGTCGATGTCGCAGTTGGCGCGCATGCCTGCCTTCATCTGCTGGGTGGCCGGGTGCGGGGCGGCGCTCGCCGAAGTCAAGCGGGGGGCGTCCAGGACCCGTTCCATGCGTTGCAGGGTGTCCGCGCGCAGGGCGGCGCCCTCCGCTTCGGCGCCCGCCAGCGTGAGGTCGAGCGCCAGGTTGGCCGCGCACACCAGCGTGGTGGGGTGGTCCTCCCCCAGCGCCGACCTGCACAGGTCCAGCGTGCGCTCGCCCCTCTCGCGTGCCTCCGCGATCTCGCCGAGCGCGCTCAGATCGCTCGCCAGGTTGATCGCGCAGGCCAGCGGGATGGGATGGGACGCCCCGAGGCGCTCGGTGAGCAGGCCCAGCGCCGTCTCGTCGAGCCGGCGGGCCTCCTCGGCCTGGCCCAGCAGCCGCAGCGTCACCGCCAGGTCGACGTCGGCGGACAGCACGTGCGGGTGGTGCGGGTCGAAGATGCTGCGGTAGCGCTGGCACGCCTTGACGCCGCGGTCGCGTGCGGCCTCCAGCTCGCCGCTCTGCCGCAGCGCGATGGACACCGTCAGCGCGGTGGCCAGGGACTGGGGGTGGGTGTCGCCGTACCGCCGGGTGAACAGCGCGTACGCCTCGTTGGCCAGCTCCAGCGACGCGGCGTGGTCGCCTTCCTTGCGGCACGCCTCGCTCAGCTCGCGGATGGCGCGGATCGTGGTGGGGTTGCCGGGGCCGAACGTGCTGCGGAAGCCGTCGAGAACGACCTGCTGCCGGGTCCTGGCGCCCACGTAGTCGCCGGTCTCCTGCACGTCGATGGCGACGCTGCGCTCGGTGATCAGGGTCCGCTGGTCGTCCCGGCCGAACAGCCGGGTCTTCAGGGCCAGGGTCTGCTCGTCCAGGGTCAGGGCCCGGCGGAAGTCCCCGATCAGCCGCAGGCTCACGCCCAGGTTGTGGGCGCTGTTCAGGGTGTCCGGGTCGTCCTCGCCGAACGCCCGCCGCGCCCGCTCGTAGGCCAGTTCGTCCAGGCGCGCGCCGGCGGCGAAGTCGCCCTCCACGCGGCGGACGGCGCCTTCCAGGTTGAGGGCCTTGAGGGCGTCCTCCCGGGTGTCCTCTCCCCCGGGCGGCGCGGTGCGGTCGTAGATCTCGCGCAGTTCGGCGATGAGTTCGGCGGCGTCGCGATAGCGGCCCACCACCCAGTACATGAAGCAGAGCCACTGCCCCATCAGCCGCGTCTGCTGGTCCTGGTCCCCGAAGACGCTCCGCCACGTCTTCCACGCCTGCTCGGAGAAGTCCAGCGCGACGTCGTGGTCGCCCCAGTAGTACAGGTACTCGGCGATGTTCATCACCAGCTGCTTGACCCACGGCTGGTCGGACTCGACGGCGTTCGAGGCGATGACGTGCCCGTAGAGCTCCGCGTAGCGCGGCCAGTTGGTGGCCGTCACCGGTGACTTGGGGTCGGCGGCGGCCAGCAGGGTGTGGGCACCCTGGCGCATGCGTCTCTGCTCCTCGGCGGTCATGCGGTTGTTCAGCACCAGCTGCACCAGGCGGTGCATCTCGATGGAGTTGGTCCGGTGGTCGATGCGGGCCAGGGAGTAGCGGCTGATCTCCCGGATCGCGCGGGCCAGCCGGATGGGATCGTTGAGCACCGCGTCGAGTTCCGGGACGATGCTGCCGTTGCCGAGGCCGGTGAAGATGGACCGGGCGATCGGGTCGGGGGCGAAGTACGAGCACAGCTGGAGCAGTCGCAGGGCCGCGGGGCTGCGGGTCTCCAGGTGGTCGAGGGAGACGTTCCAGGCGGCGGCGACCGGGAGTTGGTAGTCCGGCGGCGGCGACACCTCCAGCAGTTCGGTGCGCTTGCTCTCGAACAGCCGCAGGTACTCCGAGGCGGGCATGCCGGTCTCGGCCCGCCAGGCCGCGGCCTGTTCCAGGGCGAGCGGCAGGTCGCCGAGGGCCTCCGCGAGCCGGTCGGCCTCCTCGTCGCTGAGCGGCGGCCCCGAGCGGCGCAGCAGTTCCTTGCTCTCCTCGCGGATGAACACGTCGACTTCGAGGGAGCTGCCGACCCGGTCCCAGCGCCGGTTGCGCGAGGTGACCAGGATGGTGCCGTTGCCGCCGGTGGGGAAGTAGTGGCGGACCCGCTCCGGGTCGTCCGCGTTGTCGAAGATCAGCAGCCACCGGGAGTACGGGCGTCCCTCGCGGAGCGCCTCGCGGACCGCGGGTCCGGCGATGTTCGCCTCCATGCTGGTCTCCAGCCCCAGCCGCTGGGCGAGTTCGACCAGTGCCTGGCCGATCTGGCCGGGGCGCTCGGCCGGGATCCACCAGACGATGTCGTACTCGGACTGGTGAAGGTAGGCGTACTCGATCGCCAGCTGGGTCTTGCCGACGCCGCCCATGCCGTGGATCGCTTCGGGCAGGACGGTCGTGGTCCCTTCCTGCAGGCGCTCGCCGAGGAGTTCCAGCAGGTGCGCGCGGCCGGTGAAGTTGGGGTTGCGCGGCGGCACGTTGCCCCAGACCCGCGGCTGCTGCGACGTGCGCTGCCCCTCTGTCGTCGGCTGCGGAAGGGTGGCCATCGCTGCTCCTTTTGGCGAGTCGTTCGAGTCGTTCGTGCCGTTCGAGTCGTTCGTGCCTGGCTCCGGCGCACCGCGTCCGGAGGGGTCCCTGTCGGGGCGGAACGGCGAGACGCCGGACAGCGGACCGGTGCGTTTGGTGAGGTTGACGGTGTGGTGCTGGTCGTACCAGCTCAGGACGCCCGCCAGCATCCCGGCTCGCTGGCGGAACCGTCCGTTGAGGGCGCGCAGGGCGGCCAGTTCGATGCGCAGGAAGGCGACGTTGTGTTCCGACACGGTCGGCATCACCAGGGTGTCGAGCGGCTCGGAGCCGGGCGGCAGCACCGGCTGCCCGCCGGACGCGGCTGCCGGGTCGTCGAGCAGGACGCGGACGTCGTGCAGGACCCGGACGGTCTCGCTGCGCCGGCCCTGGGCCAGCAACTCCTCGCGGACGCCCGGCGCGAAGGTGAACACCACCTCGTCGCCGCTGCCGTCGTCGTCGGCGAAGCCGCGCCGCACCAGGCCGCTCATCAGCAGCTCGGACAGGTGCTCGGGTCCCGCACCCGGCATGGCGGCGGCCAGCGAGCGCATCACGGGCAGGGTCAGGGGCGCCGCGGCGAGCCGGGTGGCCAGCGCGAACGAGGTGGGCGAGGAGGCGGCGCGGAAGTCCGAGACCCGCACGGCGGCCGGTACGGCGCTGCCGGGGTCGAGGATGTCCTCCAGCCACGGTACGGTGCGGGCCGCGTCCGGCCTGCGCTTCCACTCGGTGGCCTGCATCGCGGACAGCTCGCACCAGCCGGACGACGGCCGGCCGACGAGATCGGCCCAGGCCGTGAGCCACCGCTCGGTCGCCTCCAGTACCGGGACGACGACGGCGCCTTCGCCGGCCTCAGGTCCTGAGCGCGGCGGTTCCAGCCGGGTCTCGCGCAGTTCCCAGCGCAGTTCGCTGTTCGGTGCCCAGGCGCGGGGGGCCTGTAACCGCACCCGGGCGACGTCCAGGCCGGTCCGGAACCATAACCGCTGCGGCAGCGGGTTGAGGACGGCGACGGGCCCGGAGCGGCCCCATGCGCGCAGCAGCGGCGAGACCGCGTCGGAGAGCCAGCCGGTCGCCAGCCCGTCGGTCACGACCAGGGTCAGGCGGTGCCGGCCGCGGGGCTCCGCCGGCCGGTGGGCGAGGCGGGCCCGGCCGGATCCGGTCGCGTCGGTGCCGAGCAGGTCCACCGTCTCGACGCCGGACCACGCGTCCTGACGGGCGAGTTCGGCGACGGCCTCGGTGAGGGGCTCCGCCCAGACCTTCATCGTGGGGGTGGCGTCGAGGACGACGACGAGTTCGGCACGCTCCCGGCCGCGGGGCTGCCTCACCCGGCCGAGGGCCCGCAGCGCCTGGCTCAGCGCCGGGACGCCCGGTGCGACACGCCGGCCGTCATCACCACGCATGGACGCCCACAGGGCACGCCCGGAGCGGTGCGAAAGCTGAGGGGACCCGCGGACTGCGGGCACGCGTGGCGTCCACGCTCAAAGGGTGGCAGCGCCATGCCGGTGGTGCAAGGCGGCAGGCCAAGCCGAGGGTGGCAGTGACTCCGATGCACCACCGAAACCGGCCGACCGCCGCAGCGGGCCGCGGTGGCGTCGGTGAGCACCGCGGCACCTCGCGGTGCCTGCCGTGGAGAATCCCACCGGCCGCTGGGACGGGTGAGAGTGACGAAAAGAGCGTGACAGTATTGCGCCCGCAGTGCAAGACCGGCCGGCCCGCGCCGGGCCCCCGCGCCGAGGGCACGGTCACGGTGCGGGGTCGGGGCGCTCGCGCGGCGGCACCGGAACTTGCCCGGAATTCGCCGGCCCCGGCTTGCGTTCGGGATCGTCCAGCAGGAGGGCGATGTGCCGGCCGACGTGCCCGTCCCAGCCGTCCGGGCCGAGCGCCAGCGCGTCCCGGCGCCACTTGGCGGTGCGCTCGACGAGGCTGCTGAGGCCGCGCTCCTGGACGATCTCGCTGAACGCCTCCCGGTGCGCGGGGTCGTCGGAGCCGGCCCGATGCCAGATGACCGCGGGCACGCCCGCGCGCAGGGCCGCCAGCAGCTCCTGCCGCCCGACGTCCGCGTCGTCGTCGGGGGGCCGGCTCAGCACCAGGCAGACCGCCTGCTCGTCCTCCTTCAACTCCCTTTCCAGGTGGAAGAAGTACGCCGTGCCGCCGTCCGGCCGGCTCCAGTGCGCGTGGCTGTCCGCCGGGAACTCCCGCAGCTGGCGCCACTTGCCGTGCCAGGGCCGGTGCCACGCGGCCTTCCGGAGGCGCTCCAGGCTGCGGATGAGCACCGGGTAGTCCATCACCAGCGGCGTCGGGGAGCCGGAGGAGGACTCCTTGCTCCACCACTCGACGGGCTCGTTGAGCAGTTCCCACGGGAGGATGAACTCCACGATCACCGGCTGCCGCAGGTCCGCCCACTGCTCCTCCACCTGCTCGACGAGCCGCTCCACCTCGCCGGGCAGCTGGTCGCGGTGCAGGGCGACGGTCTCGCCCGGCACCGGATGCCACCCCTCGGCGTCGGACTGCCGCCAGTGGGACATGTGGTAGTGCTCGGAATCGATGCCGTCGGGCTCGAACTGGATGAGCAGGTAGGCGGGTACGAGCGAGGGCGTGGCCGGTGTGAACCCCGCGCGTTCCCAGGCGGCCAACTCGTTCTGCAGGCCCCAGTCCTGGGCCTTGTGGCGGTTCCAGCGGCGCAGCAGTTCCGCGGCCTCCTGGCGGCCCTGTTCCACCAGCCGGTCGGCGGCGAGCACGAGGAAGGCCATGCTGGCCGGTAACTCGCCGTCGGCGGTGTTCCCGCCGGCCAGCCGCAGGAACACCTGCCAGCCGTTGTCGCACCAGGCGGGCAGTTCCTGGGTCCGCGAGCGGCTCGCCCGGCGGGCCAGCGTCGTCAGTCCGGGCGCGCCCATGGACCGCAGCGCCGGGCGCAGCAGGTGGAGGTCGGCCTTGTCGAAGAAGTCCACCGCCTCCCACTCGTCCACCAGCCGCCACAGCGCGCTGACCGCGCTGGACTGCTGCTCGACGTAGGCGAGGCTGCGCACCATGCAGGACAGGCCGTCGCGGACGCCGTTGCAGGTGTCCAGCAGGCGCAGCAGCGCCGGCCGCAGGGCGTCGGTGCCGATCGGCGGCACGGGCACGAGCAGTTCCTGCTCCAGCATGGTGAGCCACAGGTCCCGGCTTCCCGGGTGACGCACCGTCGCCGCTTCCTGGAGGACGTCGACGATTCCGGCCATCAGCTCGTTGCGCACGCGAGCCGGGCTGCGCCCCTCCACCCATTGCCTCCCGCCAGCCACCGGTTGCGTCCCGGCCCCCGGGGCACCGCTCGGGTTGAACTCCAGCCCGCCCAGATTAGTCCCGCGGGGGAGCGCACGTCAGGTGACCGTGGCGAAAGGCCGGCGACGGGGCCGGAGGCCCGGCCGCCGCCGCGGGAACGTCACACGTTCTGCGGGAAGCCCAGGTTGAGGCCGCCGTGGCCGGGGTCGGGCCAGCGGGAGGTGACGACCTTGCCGCGGGTGAAGAAGTGGACGCCCTCGGTGCCGTGCGCATGGCTGTCGCCGAAGAGGCTGTTCTTCCAGCCGCCGAAGGAGAAGTAGGAGACGGGTACGGGGATGGGGACGTTGACCCCGACCATGCCGACCTCGACCTCGTGCTGGAAGCGCCGCGCGGCGCCTCCGTCGTTGGTGAAGATCGACGTGCCGTTGCCGTAGGGGTTGGCGTTGACGAGCGCCAGCCCCTCGTCGTAGGAGGCGACCCGCACCACCGAGAGGACGGGGCCGAAGATCTCGTCGGTGTAGACGGGCATGTCGGGCGTGACGTGGTCGAAGAGGGTGGGGGCGAGGAAGAAGCCGTCGCCGTCGGCGTCGAACTCCCCCTGCCTGCCGTCCACGACGAGCTTCGCCCCGGCCCTGGTGCCGGCGTCGAGGTAGGAGGCGACCTTGTCCCGGTGCTGCCGCGTCACCAGCGGGCCCATGTCGCAGCCCCGGGTGCCGTCGCCGGTGCGCAGCCGCGCCATCCGCTCGGTGATCCGGGCGACCAGGTCGTCGGCGACGGGCTCGACCGCGACCAGCACCGACACCGCCATGCACCGCTCGCCGGCCGAGCCGAACCCGGCGTTGACCGCGGCGTCGGCGGCGAGGTCCAGGTCCGCGTCGGGCAGCACCAGCATGTGGTTCTTGGCGCCGCCGAGTGCCTGGACCCGCTTGCCGTGCCGGGTGCCGGTCTCGTACACGTACCGGGCGACCGGCGTGGAGCCGACGAACGAGACGGCCGCGACGTCCTCGTGGGTGAGCAGCGCGTCCACCGCCTCCTTGTCGCCGTTGACGACCTGGAGCACGCCGTCGGGCAGCCCGGCCTCCTTCCACAGCGCGGCCATCGCGAGCGTGGCGCCCGGGTCCTTCTCGCTCGGCTTGAGCACCACCGCGTTGCCGCAGGCGAGCGCGATGGGGACGAACCACATCGGCACCATCACGGGGAAGTTGAAGGGCGAGACGACCGCGACCACGCCGAGCGGCTGCCGCACCGAGTGGACGTCGACCCCGGTGGAGGCGTTCTCGGTGAAGCCGCCCTTGAGCAGGTGCGGGATGCCGCAGGCGAACTCCGCCACCTCCAGGCCCCGGGTGACCTCGCCGAGCGCGTCGGAGAGCACCTTGCCGTGCTCGGCGGTGACGAGGGCGGCGATCTCCTCCCGGCGTGCGTGCAGCAGTTCACGGAAGGCGAAGAGCACCTGCGACCGCTTGGCGAGCGACACGTCGCGCCACTGCTGCCAGGCCGCCTTCGCGGAGGTGACCGCGGCGCCGACGAGTGCGGCCGAGGCGAGGTCGACCACGCCGGTCTGCTCCCCGGTGGCCGGGTTGTGGACCGGGGCGGTGCGTTCGGCGGTGCCCTGCCACGGGCGGCCGTCGACGAGGTGGGTGATGCGCCGCGGGTGGCTCACGGCAGGCTCCTTCAGAGGTCTCAACGGTGGTGCGGAGAAGGGGGCGTGACGCCGGGTCAGTGCCCGGCGGCCTCCCCTTCCTGTTCGTGGCGTGCGTGGTCCCGAGGTGTGGTGCGCTGCCGCTCGTCCGCCGGCTCGGCGGGGGCGAGGTACGGGCGCTGGCCGGCCTTGTGCCGGACGTACTCCTCGTGCGCCGCCCGCGTGGAGTCGAGGGTGGCGGTCTGGCTGACCGGGACGTCCCACCAGCTCGCGCTGTCGGGCGCGGGCACCAGCGGGTCGGTCTCGACGTGGATGACGACGGGCCCGCCGTCGGCCGGCCACGCCTTGGCCTCGGCGATGGCGGCGGCCAGTTCGTCGCGGGAGTGCACCTCGATCACGTGGGCGCCCAGGCTGCGGGCGTTGGCGGCGAGGTCGGTGGGCAGGCGGGGGCCGTCGAGGCGGCCGCCGGCGCCGCGGTAGCGGTACTGGGTGCCGAACCGCTGGGAGCCCAGGGACTCCGAGAGCGAACCGATGGAGTGGAAGCCGTTGTTCTGCACCAGGACGACGACGATCTTGACGCGTTCCTGGACGGCGGTGGCGAGTTCGGTCGGCATCATCAGATAGCCGCCGTCGCCGACCATCGCGAAGACGTCGCGGGTGCCGTCGGCGAGCCGGGCGCCGATCGCGCCGGGGATCTCGTAGCCCATGCAGGAGTAGCCGTACTCCACGTGGTAGCCCTTGCGGTCCCGGACCCGCCACAGCTTGTGCAGGTCGCCGGGCATCGAGCCGGCGGCGCACAGCACGACGTCGCGCGGAGCGGAGAGCTCGTTGACGCAGCCGAGCACCGCGGACTGGGTGAGGACACCCTCGGCGAGGCGGCCGGTGACCGAGGCGTCCGGGTGGTAGGCGGCCTCCACGGTGGCGTCCCACTCGGCCCACAGCCCGGCCTGCTCCTGCTCGTAGGCGTCCGGCACGCGGTGGCCGGCGAGCGCCGCGGTCAGGGCGGTGAGCGCCTCGCGGGCGTCGGCCACGAGCGCCAGCCCGGCCTGCTTGCCCGCGTCGAAGGCCGCCACGTTGAGGTTGGCGAACCGGACGCCGGGCTGCTGGAAGGCGGTACGCGACGCGGTGGTGAAGTCGCTCCAGCGGGTGCCGACGCCGATGACGAGATCGGCCTCGCGGGCCAGGGCGTTGGCCGCGGTGGTGCCGGTGGAGCCGACCGCGCCCATCAGCCGCGGGTGGCCGTGCGGCAGGGAGCCCTTGCCGGCCTGGGTCTCGCCGACGGGGATGCCGGTCGCCTCGGCGAAGGCCCGCAGCGCGTCCTCGGCGCCGGAGTAGTGGACGCCGCCGCCGGCCACGAGCAGGGGGCGGCGGGCCCCGCGCACCAGGTCGGCCGCGGCCCGGACGAGGGCGGTCTCGGCCGGCGGGCGGGCGATGTGCCAGGTGCGCGGGGCGAACAGCTCCAGCGGCCAGTCGTACGCCTCGGCCTGCACGTCCTGCGGCAGCGAGATCGTGGCGGCGCCGGTGTCGGCGGGGTCGGTGAGCACCCGCATGGCGCCCAGCAGCGCGGCCGGCAGCTGCTCGGGCCGGCTGACCCGGTCGAAGAAGCGCGACAGCGGGCGGAAGGCGTCGTTGACGCTGACGTCGGCCGCGTGCGGCTGCTCCAGTTCCTGGAGGACGGGCGCGCTCACCCGGGTGGCGAAGGTGTCCGAGGGCAGCAGCAGCACCGGGATGCGGTTGACGGTGGCCAGCGCCGCGCCGGTGAGCATGTTCGTGGAGCCGGGCCCGATCGAGGCGGTGCAGGCCCATGCCTCCAGCCGGTCCTGCTGGCGGGCGTAGGCGACGGACGTGTGCACCATCGCCTGCTCGTTGCGGGCCAGGACGTAGGGCAGCGGCGAGTGGCCGCCCGCGGGCAGGCTCTCCTGTTCGAGCTGGAGCAGCGCCTGCCCGAAGCCCGCGACGTTGCCGTGGCCGAAGATCCCGAAGACGCCGGCGAAGAACCGGCGGCGCTCCCCGTCCCGCTCCGACCACTGGGCGGCCAGGAACCGGGCCGTCGCCTGGGCCACCGTCAGCCGCACCGTCGCGGCCTGCTGCGTGCTCATTCCGTCTCCTTCGTCGCCGGAGCCGCCTCGGGGCCCGGCCCCGTTCCCGCGGGGCGGGCGAGCGGCAGCCGCGGGTCGAACGGCTGGTCCCGCCAGGTGTCGCGCACCCAGGCGTGAGCGGGGTCGTCGCAGATCAGCCAGGCCCGCTCCGGGCCGGGGCCGGCCATGACGTTGAGGTAGTACAGGTGGGCGTCGGGCGCGGCCATCGAGGGCCCGTGCCAGCCGTGCGGCACGAGGACGACGTCGCCGGTGCGCACCTCGGCGAGCACGTCGATCGGCCGGTCCGCGCCCGAGGCGTACACCCGCTGGTAGCCGACCGGGTCGGTGCAGCGCGGGTCGGTGCCCCGGGTCTCGAAGTAGTAGATCTCCTCCAGGGCGGTCTCCTGGCCGGGGCGTTCGGCGTCGTGCTTGTGCGGCGGCCAGGAGCTCCAGTTGCCGGCCGGGGTGACGACCTCGCAGGCGATGACGGAGTCGGCGTCCAGTACCGCGGGCGTGCCGAAGTTGCGCACCTCGCGCGAGGCGGCGCCGGCGCCGCGCCGCTCGACGGGCACCTCGGAGGCGGGGACGCGGTGGACGGCGCGGCCGGTGCTGCCGGGCGCGAGGGCGCCGGCGAGGGCGACGCGGGCGGGCGCGCCGCCGGCCGCCCGCACGGTGACGCGGGCGCCGGCGGGCACGTAGACGACGTCGGTGGGTCCGGCGAAGACGTCCGGCCGCCCGTCGAGCGCGACCTGGTGGACCTGCCCGTCGGCGGTCTCGGCGGTGACGTGCACGGCGCCGGACAGCGGGACGACCAGGTGCTCGAAGTCGCCCGCGTCGAGGGTGCGGGTCGCGTCACCGGCCAGCCGGGCCGTGCGCAGGCTGGTGTGGTGCCAGCCGGGGTGGGCGTCCGTGACGGCGAGGTCCCAGCCGCCGGCACCGGCGGTGCCGTGCGGCAGGACCCAGCGGGGCTCGTCGGTCACCTGCTGCTCCCGTGGGTGAGGTCGGCCGCGATGTCCACGGCGGCGGCCACGTCGCCGTCCGGCGGGTAGAGCAGGGCGCGCCCGACGACCAGGCCGCGCACCTGGGGGATGCGCAGCGCGGCGCCCCAGGAGGCGTAGGTGTCGCGCGGGTCGCCCTGGGGGTCGCCGCCGAGCAGGAGGGTGGGCATCGTGGTGGCGTCCAGCACCCGTTCCAGGTCGTCGACGACCGGGAGTTTGAGCCAGGTGTGGGCGCTGGTCGCGCCGAGTCCGCTGGCGATGTGGATCGAGGTGATGACGCTGTCGGGGTCGAGCAGGTTGCGGGAGCGGCCGCCCTCGCGGACCGACAGGAAGGGCTCGATCATCGCCATCAGGCCGAGGCCGGCAAGTCCGGTGACGGCGGCGGCGGTCGACTCCAGCGTGGCGGACGTCCCCGGGTCGCCGAGGCAGATCCGGGTGAGGGTCTTGCCGCCGTCGAGACCCTGCTCGGCGATGGCCTGCGGGGTGTAGGCGGTGAAGCGGTCGTCGAACTCGAAGGCGGCGCCCTGCAGCCCGCCGCGGTTCATCGAGCCGATGACGACCTTGTCCTCCAGGGCGCCCATCAGCAGCAGGTCGTCCAGCAGGTCGGGGGTGCTGAGCACGCCGTCCACGCCGGGGCGGGAGAGCGCGGTGGCCAGGCGCTCCAGGAGGTCGGTGCGGCTGGCCATGGCCCGCGCGTCGTCGCGCACGCCGAGGGCGCCGCGGGCGGGGTGGTCGGCGGCGACGACGAGCAGGCGGCCGTCGTCCCCGAGAAGGGGCCGGCGGGCGCGCTTCTGCCAGGCGCGGCCGATGCGTTCGGGCTCGCGGGCCCGGATCTCGGTCAGCTGTGCGGTGTTCATCAGGCGGTCCTCCCGGAAGGGCGCGCCCGGGAGGCGAGCGCCGCCTCGACCTCGGCGGTGGTCGGCATGGCGGTGGAGCATTCCAGGCGGGCGGCGACCAGGGCGCCGGCCACGTTGGCGAACGCGATGACGCGGCCCAACTCCCAGCCGGCGAGCAGGCCGTGGACGAGGGCGCCGCCGAAGGCGTCGCCGGCGCCGAGGCCGTTGACGACCTCGACGGGGAACGGCGCCACCTCGACACGCTCGTCGCGGGTGGCGGCGAGGACGCCCTTCGGGCCCTGCTTGACGATCGCGAGATCCAGGCCGCGCTCCAGCAGGGCGTCGGCTGCGCGCTGCGGGTCGCGCTCGCCGACCGCGACCTCGCACTCCTCACGGTTGCCGACGGCGACGGTGACGTGCTCCAGCGCCCGGCTCACCTGCGCGCGCGCCTGCGCGGCGTCCGCCCAGAACATCGGCCGGTAGTCGAGGTCGAGGACGGTGGTGGCCCGCCGGCCGCGCGCCTGCCAGGCGGCGAAGTGGGCCGCGCGGCTGGGCTGGGCGGACAGGCCGGTGACGGTGGCCCAGAAGACGGCCGTGTCGCGGACGGCGTCCAGCGGCAGGTCGTCCGGCTCGATCATCAGGTCGGGCGCGGTGCCGTAGCGGTAGAAGTAGAGCGGGAAGTCGTCCGGCGGGAAGACCTCGCAGAAGGTGACCGGGGTGGGCGGGCCGTCCGGGTCGGTGATCGCGGCGATGTAGCCGGGGTCGACGCCCAGCCGGGCCGCCTCGGCGCGCACGTAGCGGCCGAAGGGGTCGGCGCCGGTACGGGTGATGAGGGCGGCGTCCCGGCCGTGGCGGGCGGCGGCGACGGCGACGTTGGTGGCGCTGCCGCCCAGGAACTTCTGGAAGGTGCGCACTTCCTCCAGGCCGACGCCGTGGTCGAGCGGGTAGATGTCGACGCCGGTGCGGCCGATGGTGACGAGGTCGTGGGCCACCGTCACTCCCCCGGCGCGGCGGCCGCGTCCGCCGTCCCGGCGGCCACGGCGAGCAGGTGGGCCACCGAGGCGCGGACGTCGTCGCGCGGGTCGGCGCCGCCGGGCTCGCCGGGTGCGGCGTGCAGCACGGTGTCCTGCTCCAGGACGTACCAGCCGGCGTATCCGGCGTCCTCCAGCAGCCGGACGATGGCGGCGATGTCGACGTCGCCGGCGCCGAGCGGCACGTACATCCCCTCGGCGACGGCCGCGGCGTAGGCCGTCCCGCCGGACCGGACCCGGTCGGCCAGGGTGCGGCGGACGTCCTTGAGGTGGACATGGGCGATGCGGTGGGGGTGGCTCGCGGCCAGCGCGACGGGGTCCCCGCCGCCGATGAGCAGGTGGCCGGTGTCCAGGCAGAGCCCGATGCCGCTGCCGTCCAGGACGCGCTGGGTCTCCACGCCGGACTCGACCATGGTGCCGACGTGCGGGTGGAGGGTCGCGGTGAGACCGGCGGCCGCGGCCGCGGCCGCGATCCGGTCGAGGTTGGCGAGCAGGCAGGACCAGCCGGCGTCGTCCAGGACCGGGCGGGCGTCGTAGCCGTCGGTGCCGGTCGCGGCGGCGACGACCACGGTGCCGGCGTCGGCGGCGACCAGGCCCGCGATCGCGGACTCGACTTCGGGCAGCGGGTCGTGGCCGGGGTCGTGCAGGACGGCGGGCACGAACTGGCCGACGGCGCGCAGGCCGTGGGCGGCCAGCACGGCGGCCTTGTCGGCGGGCGCGTCGGGCAGGAAGCCGTCGGGGCCGAACTCGGTTGCGGCCAGGCCGAGTTCCCGCATCTGGGGCAGGACGGTGTCCGGGCCGAGCTGGTGGCCCCAGCCGGGGACCTCGCACACGCCCCAGGAGATCGGTGCGCCGGCGATCCGCTCGGCGAGGGGGGCGGTCACGACCGGGCTCCCTTCGCCCGGCCGGTGTCCGGCCCGGCGGTGTGACTCTGGCGGCCGGCCGACGTGCTCCGCATGGCGCGTCCCTCTTCCCGGTAGGTGTCGTGGGGCGTGGTGCTCTTCCCTACGGTGCGCCGCGACGGCCCGCACCGCACACCCGCGGACGCGGGGCCCGGGGGTGTACACCGAGCCTCCTCCGAAGGCGACGACAAGTCAATAGTTTGTCCTGACATTCTGACTTCCGGCGAAGCGATCACGGTGTGGCCGGCGCGCGGCCACCGGATCAGTGCGCGGCGACCGTCATCTCGAAGGCGTAGCGCGACGCGCGGTAGACGTGCGAGCCGTACTCCACCGGCCGGTCCGAGGCGTCGCGCGCGGTGCGGACCATGGTCAGCAGGGTGGCGCCGCGGCTCTCGTCCAGCAGCCGCGCCTCGGCCGCGGTGGCCCGGCGGGCGCCGATGGTCTGCTCCGCGGTGCTCAGCACGATGCCCGCGCGGCGCAGGAGCTGGTAGAGACCGGCGCCGGCCAGCACCTGCGGGGTCAGGTCGACCACGCCCGCCGGCAGGTGGTTGTGCAGCAGCGCGATCGGCTCGCCGTCGGCCAGGCGCAGCCGCTCCAGCGCCACCACGTCGGCGCCCTCCTCGATCTGCAGCGCCGCGGCGACCTCGGGGCCGGCCGGGACGGTCGCTATGGAGAGCACCTCGGTGGTCGGGCGCCGCCGCTCGCGGGCCAGGTCCTCGTAGAGGCTGGTGAACTCCAGCTGGCGGCGGATGCGGTTCGCCACCACCTGCGTGCCGACCCCGCGCTTGCGGGCCAGCAGGCCCTTGTCGACCAGGTGCTGCATGGCCTGACGCATCGTCGGGCGGGAGAGCCCGAACTGGTCGGCCATCGCGACCTCGTTGCTCAGCCGGGTGCCGGGCGGCAGCACACCGGACTCGATGAGGTGCTGCAGCTGCTGGGCGAACTGGAAGTACAGCGGGACCGGGCTGCTGCGGTCGATGGTGATCTGCTGCGCGAGCGACTCCACGTCCACCCCTCCTGGAGACTTCTGCCGACGGACCCCAGTATGACGCATCTGGCGGCGTAATCTCTGTACGTCCATATGTCATAACAAACTCTTGCCTTGTCATCCATCGAAGAGTAGAAATCAGTAGGCCGCTCCCGGCGCTCCGCACGAAAGGCACCCGCACATGCGCATCGGACTCATCGGCACGGGCCGCATCGGCGCGTTCCATGCCACCACCCTCGCCGGCCTGGACGCCGTGGCCGGCATCGTGGTGCACGACGCCGACGAACGCTCCGCCCGCACCGTGGCGGACCAGGTGGGCGCGACGTACGCGGGTGACCTGGACGCCCTGTTCGGCGCGGACCTGGACGGCGTGGTCATCGCCGCGCCCACCGCCTTCCACGCCGAGCTGATCCTGGCCGCCCGCAAGGCGGGCCTGGCCACCTTCTGCGAGAAGCCGGTGGCGGGCACCCTGGCCGAGACCGACGCGGTGCTGGCCGCGCTGGACGGGGCCGAAGTCCCGCTGCAGATAGGCTTCCAGCGCCGTTTCGACGCCGGCTACCTGGCGCTGCGCGAGGCCGTCGCGGACGGGCGGCTCGGCTGGACGCACACCCTGCGCGCCGTCACCGCCGACCCCGCCCCGCCGCACCCGGGCTACATCCCGGCCTCCGGCGGCATCTTCCGCGACTGCTCGGTGCACGACTTCGACATCGTCCGCTGGGTCACCGGGCGCGAGGTCACCGAGGTCTACGCCACCGGGTCCAACCGCGGCGAGGACTTCTTCGCCGCGGCGGGCGACGTCGACACCGCCGTCAGCCTGCTCACCTTCGACGACGGCACGCTGGCCAGCTGCACAGCCACCCGCTACAACGGCGCCGGCTACGACGTGCGCCTGGAGGTCTGCGGCTCGAAGGGCACCCTGGCCGCGGGGGTGACCGAGCGGAGCCCGCTCACCTCCGCCGAGGGCGGCCCCTGGCCCGCCGGCACTCCTTACGGCGGCTTCATGGAGCGCTTCGCGGACGCCTACCGGGCCGAACTGGCGGCCTTCACCGAGGTGGTGGCGGGTCTGCGGCCGAGCCCGTGCACCGGGCAGGACGCCCGCGCGGCCCTGGCCGTCGCCGAGGCCGCCACCCGCTCGCGCCTGGAGGGCCGCCCGGTCCGGGTGGGCGACGCGGGCTGACCTTCCGGCGAAACGCGCGCGGCCGCGGCGGACGACTCCCGCCGCGGCCGCGCGCCGTTCCGGCGCGTCCTCACCGGAACGCCCCGGGCCGGTCATCCGTCAGCCCGCCCGCAGCCGCAGCCGGATGGTGCGTGCCTCGGGCCGCAGCGCGAACTGCGGCCACACGTCGGGCCCGCAGGCCCGCGAGCCGAGGCCGTGCTGGGCGGCGTCGATGATCAGGTGCCCGCTGGTGGACGCCGGCAGCTCGAACGGGTGGGCGGCG
Organism: Actinomycetes bacterium; assembly: GCA_009783685.1. Taxonomy (GTDB): domain Bacteria; phylum Actinomycetota; class Actinomycetes; order Streptomycetales; family Streptomycetaceae; genus Actinacidiphila. The sequence goes on along the minus strand of WRCZ01000024.1, from coordinate 4,736 downwards.
CGGGCGACTTGCTGCGGGGTGTGCCGGGCCAGGCTGAAGCCCGGCCGGCGCCCGCGCCCGTCGGGGTGGGCCGTGACGCGCAGCACGCCGGTGCCGCCGCTGGTCAACGTCAGCTCGCGCAGCTGCGAGCGGTGTCCGGTCTCCTGCGGCCGGGCGTACTCCACCGCCAACTCCCCGATGCCCGCGGCGAACCGGCCGGTGCGGGCGGCCCGCATGCTGTCCGGGTAGGACTCCAGCGGGCCGGTGCCGAACCACTCGGCGCCGTCCACCGGCGCCCCGGCGTCGGGCAGTTCGAAGCGGACCCCGATCCGCGGCCACACCGTGGACCAGCCGCGCGAGGGCGCGGTCTCCACCCGCAGCTCCACCTCGCCGTCCTCCAGCGACCAGGTGCACTCCACCGTCACCGACAGCCCGGAGTTGGCGGCCGAGACCCGGTCGACGGTGCGCAGCGCGCCGTCGGCGCACTCCACCGATATCCGGCGCGTCGTCAGCCGGTCGAGGCCGTCGCGCCGCCACAGCGCGGCGCTGGAGATGCCGGCGATGCTCGCGTCGCTCTCCTCGACCTGCCCGGAGGTTCCCTCGTCGTTGTCGGTGGGCGCGCGGAACAGCTCCAGCGTCGGCCCGCTGACGGGCCGTCCGGCCAGCCGTACCAGCGAACCGGCCGCGAACTCGGCGATGCCGAGCGTGAGCGTGCCCTCGGCCGGGCGCCAGCCGTCGCGCGGCCGGACGGCGGGGGCGGGGCGGGGTGCCGAGCGGTCCTGCTGGGCGGTGGCGACCTCGTGGCCGGCCTCGGCCCAGGCGGTCGTGGCGGCGAGCACGGCGTCGACCGTCAGCCAGGTCTCGGCGTCGCCGGCCACCGGCACGGACGGCAGCGGCACGATCACCGTCTCTCCGGCAGGTACCACCGGAACCGCCAACTCGCCCTCGGCGGACGGGACTCCGTCGTGCTCGACGCGCCAGCGAAAGCGCAGGTCGGAGGTGTCGGCGGAGTGCCTCAGGTTGGTGATCTGCACCGAGCCGCCGGTGAAGGAGAAGCGCACCGGCTGCACGACGGCCTTGAACTCGTGCAGGCTCGGGGTGGGTACGTCGTCGCTGAGCACCATGCCGTCCATGACGAAGTTGCCGTCGTGGACGACCTCGCCGAAGTCGCCGCCGTACGCGAAGTACGGGGTGCCGTCGGCGGTGGCGGTGGCGATGCCGTGGTCGCGCCACTCCCACACGAAGCCGCCGTGCAGCCGCGGGTGGGCGTGCACCAGGGCCTCGTACTGGTCGAGCGCGCCGGGCCCGTTGCCCATCGCGTGCGCGTACTCGCACAGCACGAAGGGCTTGGTGCGCTGGTGGGCGCCCTGCGCGGGGGTGCAGCCGAGCAGCGGGGCGCGCGAGCCGTCGGTGCCGATCTGCGCGGTCTCCAGCACGGAGGCGTACATCCGGGAGTAGACGTCGGTGTAGGCGCCGGTGTGGTCGCCCTCGTAGTGCACGGGCCGGCCGCTGTCGCGGGCGTGCACCCAGGCGGACATGGCGGCCAGGTTGGCGCCGGTGCCGGCCTCGTTGCCGAGCGACCACATGACGATGCTGGGGTGGTTCTTGTCACGCTCGACGGTGCGGCGGATGCGGTCCAGGTACGCCTCGCGCCAGTCCGGGTCGTCGCTGGGGTTGCCGGTCCAGCCGACCGCGTCGAAGCCGTGGGTCTCCAGGTCGCACTCCAGGACCACCCAGAAGCCGAGTTCGTCGGCGAGGTCGAGCAGCCGGGGGTGCGGCGGGTAGTGGCTGGTGCGGATCGCGTTGACGTTGAAGCGCTTCATCCGGGCCAGGTCGGCGCGGGCGTGCTCCTCGTCGAAGACCCGGCCCCGCTCGGGGTGCGTCTCGTGGCGGTTCATGCCGTGGAAGACGACCCGTCGGCCGTTGACGAGGAACCGGTCGCCGCGGATCTCCACGGTGCGGAAGCCGATCCGCAGGGTGACCGTCTCGGCGGCGCTCGCCACCGTCGCCTCGTACAGGCGCGGCTGCTCGGCGGTCCACGGCTGCACCGCGCCCGCCGCCAGCGGCGCCACGTCCGCGGGGCTCTCCCAGACCTGCTCGACGCCGAGTTCGGGGATGCGCAGGGTGACGGGGAAGGCCGCCGGGCCGGCGGTGACCTCGGGGGTGATCCGCCCGTGGCCGTCCTCGTAGCCGGTGCGCAGCCAGACGTCCTCGATGCCGCCGGCGGGGCGGGCGTGCAGGGTGACGTCGCGGAAGATCCCCGGCAGCCACCACTGGTCCTGGTCCTCGACATAGCTGGCCGCCGACCACTGGTGCACCCGCACCGCGACGGTGTTGTCGCCCGGCCGGACGGCCGCGGTGACGTCGAACTCGTGGGCCAGCCGGCTGCCGCTCGCGCCGCCGATCTCCTCGCCGTTGACCCAGACCCGGAACAGCGACTCCACCCCGTCGAAGCGCAGCACGATCCGCTCGGCGTCCGCCCAGCCGCCGGGCAGGGTGAAGTGGCGGCGGTGGTCGCCGGTCGGGTTCTCGTCCGGGACGTGCGGCGGGTCGATGGGGAAGGGGAACTGCACGTTGGTGTAGATCGGCCGCCCGTGGGCCCCGTCGCCGTGGAGGACCCAGTGCGAGGGCACCGGCAGGGTGTCCCAGCCGCTGTCGTCGAAGGCGTCCGCCGCGAAGTCCTCCGCGACCCGTGCCGTGGGCGACAGGCGGAAGCGCCAGGACCCGTTCAGCGAGAGGCGGGGGGCGTCGGAGTGCAGCCAGGAGCGCGCGGGGCGCAGGGCGCCGTACCCGGGTGCGGGGTCGGCGACGTGCGCGGTGCCGGGGGCGGTTCGCAGGGAGGACACGGGGTCACGACTCTTTCTCGATAGGGCTCTGCCGGGGGCGCCCGCCGGCCGGCCGGTGCGGCGGGCGGGCTCCCCGTGGTGCGGTGGGGCGGCGGTTTCAGCGCACGGTTTCAGCGCAGGAGGACGGTGCGGATCTCCCAGGGGCCGAGGTCGAGGGCGAGCGCGCCCGGGGCGGCGGCGGGCCCGGACAGCGGGCGGCCGAGCAGGTCGACGGTGGCGGCCTCGGTGAACGCACCGGTCACCCGGGCCTGCGCGCCGGTGTCGCTCATGGCGACCAGCCGCACCTCGGTGCCGGCCGTGCCGCCGGCGTCGGTGACCGTGCGGATCGCCGAGACGTACACGTCGGCGCCCTCGACCGCGATGCCCGCGGTGTCCTGGGGCAGGGCGCCGCCGGCGGGGGCGGTGCCGCGGGCCACCAGCACGTCGTTGCGGAAGAGTTCGGCCATCGCGACCGCGCCGGCCTGCTGCCAGCCGCCCGCCGAGGGCAGGACGGCGAGCCGGTTCTCGATCCGCAGGCCGAGGTCCTGGGCGCCGGGCGCCGGGATCTCGCTCGCCGCGGGCTCGTCGCGGTAGGGGTGGATGTTGACGCTGATGGAGCCGATCGCGCGCAGCAGGGTGATCGCGAGTTCGCTGCCGTCTGCGACGACCTCGTACTCCGTGGCGTGGTCGAGCAGCACGGTCGCGGGGCCGGCGGCGACGAACTGGCCGGCCGGGAAGGTCGGGATCGGGTGCTCGCCCCAGCCGCCCTCGGCGGTCAGCCCGCGCGGGGTGACGGCGAACTGCCCGGCCGAGGCGGAGCCGGTGACGGGCTCGGGCAGCGGCACGTGCAGGCGCAGCCGGTGGTCGGCCGAGCGGTTGAGGAACGAGGTGGTCAGCCGCACGAAGGGCTCGCCGGCCCGCAGTTCGACCAGCGTCTCCACGGGCGTCGGCACGGTCTGCTCGCCGCGCACGTCGCGGTCCTGGCCGAGGGCGGCGGGCCAGGGGTAGACGCGGGTGACGCGGGTGCGGGCCCGCAGCGGTCCCCGCTCCAGGACCTCGACGGTGACCTCGGCGGGCTCGGAGACCAGCACGTCGTTCGCCGGGGGGCCGTAGTTGTAGCTGTCGCCGCGGTCGCCGCCGTCGACGAGCCGACCCAGGCCGCGCAGTGCCGTGCCGTCGGCGCCGGTGACGTCGAGGGTGCCGTCGGCGGCGACGGCGACCTCGACCAGCCCGTTGGCCAGGGTGCGGCCGGCGGCGGTGGCGGGGGTGAAGTCGGGCTCGGGGGCGTGCCCGGCGGGGGCGACGCGCACGCTCGCCAGGCCCGAGGCGGGCACCTGCACCGGCACGAGGGCGGTGGCGCGGGCCTCCTCCAGGGTCAGCACCCGCCACTCCCCCGGGTGCGCGGCCACGGCCTCGGCCACCTTGCGGCGCAGGATCAGCAGGTCGAACGCGCCGGAGGAGGGCACCTCGGCGAGGTGGAAGACCAGCGATCCGGGGGCCAGTTCGTAGCGGTCGATCAGCCGGCCGAACAGCTCGCGGCGGTGGATGCGGCGCAGCACCCGCTCGACCTGGGAGGCGTCCATCACCTCGTCGCTGAGCACGGTGGGCGCCGTCGAGATCAGCTGGACGGGGTGGAGCGAGCCGTCGGCCGCGGTCGCGGCGAGCACGCCGCCCTCGGCGGGGGCGACCACGTCCACCTCGATGTGGGCGGTACGCGGATGCGGCAGCGGGTTGGCGACGAGGTGGGCGTCGCCGGGCACGCGGGCGGCGGGCTCGGCCACGGCGGCGTCCCGTACCGCGCGGGCGGCCTGGGCGGCCTCGGCGAGGCGGGCCTCGACCTGCTCGCAGGTCTCGTCGGTGCCGGAGCCGACGACGGAGTCGTGCGCCGTGGACTCGATGATCTTGTGCCAGGCGAGGGCGAGGAAGGGCGTG